>NZ_JBHYYB010000114.1:0-27455 GCF_042752535.1 Kitasatospora sp. NPDC059327
GGTGTCGTGACGGGCCTCGGCCCCCGACCCGCGCCGGCGCTCCGCCGTGCGCCGGGTCGGTGCGCGGCCCCGGTGTCCCGCGTCCGTGCTGCGCGTCCGTGCCCGGGGTCGGCCGCCGTGGACCGCGGGTCCTCGGCGGAGGTCCCGGGCCGCCGCCCGGAACGCGGGCCCACCGGCCCGGTCCCGCCGGGCCCAACGACCCTAGGGCGCAAGGCCGTCGAGTTCTGATCATGGATCGCCATCCATCCGCAGAAGTTCGAAGGAGTGCGTCCTTGAGCGCCATCGAGGCACCGGGCGACAGCGCGCCGCCGTCGGCCGTCCGGCCGGCAGGAGTACGGCCCGGTCGTCGGCCCGGCTCGGCCCTGGTCAGGCTGCTGACGACCACCGACCACAAGACGATCGGCTCCATGTACCTGGTGTCGGCGTTCGGGTTCTTCCTGATCGGCGGTGTCCTGGCCCTGGTCATGCGCGCCGAACTCGCCCGGCCGGGGACGCAGATCCTCTCCAACGAGCAGTTCAACCAGGCTTTCACCATGCACGGTTCGGTGATGCTGCTGCTGTTCGCGATGCCGCTGTTCACCGGCTTCGCCAACTGGATCATGCCGCTGCAGATCGGCGCGCCCGACGTCGCCTTCCCCCGGCTGAACATGCTGGCCTTCTGGCTGTTCATGTTCGGCTCGCTGATCGCCGCCGCCGGCTTCGCGACCCCGCAGGGCGCGGCCGACTTCGGCTGGTTCCTCTACGCCCCGCTCTCGGACGCGGTCCACTCGCCGAGCATCGGCGCCGACATGTGGATCATGGGCGTCACGCTCTCCGGCTTCGGCAGCATCCTCGGCGCGGTCAACTTCATCACCACCATCATCTGCATGCGCGCCCCGGGCCTGACCATGTTCCGGATGTCCATCTTCTGCTGGAACGTGCTGCTCACCTCCGTCCTGGTCCTGATGGTCTTCCCGGTGCTGGCCGCCGCGCTGCTGGCGCTGGAGTGCGACCGCAAGTTCGGCTCGCACGTCTTCGACCCGGCCAACGGCGGGGCGATGCTCTGGCAGCACCTGTTCTGGTTCTTCGGGCACCCGGAGGTCTACATCCTGGCGCTGCCGTTCTTCGGCATCGTCTCCGAGGTGATCCCGGTCTTCTCCCGCAAGCCGATGTTTGGCTACGCGGGCCTGATCGCCGCCACCGTCGCGATCGCGGGTCTCTCGGTGACGGTCTGGGCCCACCACATGTACGTCACCGGCCAGGTGCTGCTGCCGTTCTTCTCCTTCATGACCTTCCTGATCGCGGTCCCGACCGGGGTGAAGTTCTTCAACTGGGTCGGCACCATGTGGAAGGGCTCGCTCAGTTTCGAGACGCCGATGCTCTGGACGGTCGGCTTCCTGGTCACCTTCCTCTTCGGCGGGCTGACGGGCGTGCTGCTGGCGGCGCCGCCGATCGACTTCCACGTCTCGGACTCGTACTTCGTCGTCGCGCACTTCCACTACACCCTGTTCGGCACGGTGGTGTACGCGATGATGGCCGGCTTCCACTTCTGGTGGCCGAAGATGACCGGCAAGATGCTCGACGAGCGGCTCGGCCGGATCAGCTTCTGGACCCTCACCATCGGGTTCCACAGCACCTTCCTGGTCCAGCACTGGCTGGGCGCCGAGGGCATGCCGCGCCGGTACGCCGACTACCTGGCCTCGGACGGCTTCACGGCCCTCAACACCGTGTCCACCCTCGGTTCGTTCCTGCTGGGCCTGTCGATCCTGCCGTTCCTCTACAACGTCTGGAAGACCGCCAAGTACGGCGAGAAGGTCACGGCGGACGACCCCTGGGGCTACGGCCGCTCGCTGGAGTGGGCGACCTCCTGCCCGCCGCCGCGGCACAACTTCGTCACGCTGCCCCGGATCCGCTCGGAGTCCCCGGCCTTCGACCTGCACCACCCCGAGATCGCCGCGCTGGACTTCCTGGAGAACAACGGCGAACCGGCCAAGCACCTGGCCGGCGTCACCCCGGCCAAGTACGACGAGCCGGCCCGTCGGGCGCTGCGGCGCGGCGACCGGACGCCGGACCACTGACGGACCGCGGCCGGCGGGGCTGTCCGCCGCCGGCCGCTCCGCCCCGAACGCCGTCCCCGCCCGTTCGCTGCCCCCGGGCGGGCGGGGACGGCCCCACCCCTCGGACCCGACCCGGGTACCCCCGGTTGAGGAGCGCACGGCATGTCCCACACCGTCCTGGCCATCGGCACCGCCGGGCTCACCGCCTCCGGCTGCGTCTGGTACCTGCCCGCCGTCGCCGACCTCCGGGCGGGCGAGGACCGGACCCGGTCCGCCCGCACCGCCGCCGCGGCCTGCGTCGTCTGGTGGGCGGGGCTCGCGCTCGCCGCCCCCCTGCTGCTGGTCGTCCCCGCTTGGCAGCCCGCCGCCCAGATCGCCCTGGCGGGACTGGTCGCCGGCGTGATCCTGCGGGTCCGGGCCCTGCGCCACCACCGGAGCGAGCAGCGCGAGTGCGGCTCGCGCTGGGCGATGCTGGGAGCGGGCCCCGTGCCGTCGAGCCCGCGTCCGGTCGCGCGCCTCGTGGCGGGCGGGCTGTTCACCGGCCTGGCCGTCCTCTCGCTCGCCGCGCTGTCCCTCTTCTTGACCGGCGGCGGACCGCTCGCCGCCCGGCTCGCCGCCGCGGCCGCCGGCGCGGTGCTGGTCTCGACGGCGTGCCTGCCGGTCACCACCGGCCGCCGCCACCGGCCCTGACCGGGGCGGCCGCCTCCGCCGCGCGGCGGTCCGTGCCGTTCGTGCTGTTCGTGCCGTCCGGTCCGGTGCGGCCCTCGTCGGCGGACCGGGCCGGTCGGTGCCGGAGTACCCGGGGCAATGGGGTCGTTGGGCCCTTGGTCGGCGTCCGCCGGTCGGCGATGATGCGGGGGGCCCGCAGCAGTGTGCCGGGCGCGAGGAAGGTGGAGCCGCGAGATGGCGAGCGAGACGGCCGGTACCGACACCCCGGCACCGGTCAGGGTGTTCCTGCTGGACGACCACGAGGTGGTGCGCCGGGGCGTCCACGACCTGTTGGACGGCGAGCCCGATCTGGAGGTGGTCGGCGAGGCCGCCACCGCCGAGCAGGCGCTGGTCCGGGTCCCGGCGCTGCGCCCCGACGTCGCCGTCCTGGACGTCCGCCTCGGTGACGGCGACGGCGTCTCCGTCTGCCGCGAACTGCGGTCCCGGATGCCCGACCTGGCCTGTCTGATGCTCACCTCCTTCGACGACGAGGAGGCGCTGCTCGACGCCGTGATGGCGGGCGCGGCCGGTTACGTCCTCAAGCAGATCAGCGGCACCGACCTGGTCGCCGCCGTCCGGACGGTCGCCTCCGGCCGCTCGATGCTCGACCCGGGCGCCGCCACCCGGCTGCTCAACCGGCTGCGCAGCGACGCGGCCCCGCCGCAGCCCACCGTGACCGGTCCGGAGCTGACCGCGCGCGAGCAGGAGGTGCTGGCGCTGATCGGTGAGGGCCTGACCAACCGGCAGATCGGCGAACGCCTCTACCTCGCCGAGAAGACCGTGAAGAACCACGTCTCCCGCCTGCTGGCCAAGCTCGGTGTGGAGCGGCGGGTCCAGGCCGCGCTGATCGCGACCGAGGTGCGTCAGTCCGCCGCCGCCCAGTCGGCCCACCCGCGCCCCTACGGCGGGCTGCGCGGCTGAACCCCGGGCCCGGGGCGGGCGGACGAACCAGGACCCTCGACGGGACCATCGACCCTCGCCCCGCCCCCGTCCGGCGAGTGACCATCGCAGGCATGAACCCCGATCGTGAAGCGCCGTCCGTGCAGGTGGAACCGGACGGGCGGCGGCCGCCCGGCGTGCGGGACCTCGACCGGGCCCGGGCGCTGGAGCTGCTGGCCGGGACGGCGGTCGGCCGGGTGGTCTACACCGTCGGCGCGCTGCCGGCCGTGCTCCCGGTCCGCTTCCGGCTGGACCCGGCCGGGGGCGTGCTGCTGTCCGCCCTGGCCGGCTCCGAGCTGGCCCGGGCGGTGGACGGCGCGGTGATCGCGTTCGAGGTCGACGAGCTGGACGGGGCCGACGGTACCGGCTGGTGCGTCACCGTCCTGGGCCGCGCGGAGGTCCGGCCGGCGGCGGAGCGGCCGGGCACGGCGGGCGCGGAGGACCGGGCGAGCCCGAGGGCCCCGGCGGACCGGCCGGCCGCGGCGGGGGCCGGCGCGGCACGGCGGACGGTTCCCGGGCGGGTGGTGATCCGGATCGGTCCGGAACTGGTGGTGGGCCGGCGCCTGACCATCGACGGCTGAGCACGCGCCGTCCAGGGTCCTCGCGGGTTCGGCCTCCGTCCCCGCACCGCCCCCCGGCCGTCCCCGCACCGCCCCCCGCCTGTCCTCACACCCCCAGCGGGGCCTCCCACACCACGCGGGTGCCGCCGCCCTCCGCCTCCTGCACCGTGAAGCTTCCGCCGGCCCGCTCCGCCCGCTCGGCGAGGTTGCGCAGCCCGCTGCGCCGCCCGCCGGCGGGGACGCCCACGCCGTCGTCCGTGACGGTGAGCGTCACCCGGCCGCCGAGTGCCCGCAGCGCGACCTCCACCCGACCGGCCCGCGCGTGCCGTGCCGCGTTGCTGAGGGCCTCGCCGAGGACGGCCATCACGTGCTCGGCGAGCTCCTGCGGCACATCGGTGTCCAGCAGGCCCTCCATGCTGAGCCGCGGCGCGAAGCCGAGCGTCGTGTGCGCGTCGCCGACGGCGCGGGTGGCACGGGCCCGCAGGCTCCGGTCGGGCTCGCTGTGGGCCCGCAGCCCGAAGATCGTCGAACGAATGATCTTGATCGTCTCGTCCAGGTCCGCGACCGCGCGGCCGACCCGGTCGGCCGCGCTCGGGCTCTCGATCAGCCGGCCCGCGCTCTGCAGGGTCATCCCGGTGGCGAAGAGCCGCTGGATCGCCAGGTCGTGCAAGTCCCGGGCGATCCGGTCGCGGTCCTCCAGCAGGGTCAACTGCTCCGCGTCCCGGCGGCGTTCGGCCAACTCCAGGGCGAGCGCCGCCTGGTCGGCGAAGCCCAGCAGCGGGCCGGTCTCCTCCACGGTGAACGGCGGCCGCCCGCACTCCCGGGCGAGCAGCAGCACACCCCGTCCGTACCCGGTCCCGGTGCCCAGCGGCACCGCGACCGCCGGACCCAGGCCGTCGAACCGGCCGGGCGGCCCGGCCGCGAACCGGGCGTCGAGCGCCAACTCCTCACTGGTCACCGGCGATCCGGAGGCGTACGCGGCGCCGGATAGCGTGCCGTCGACCGGCACCGTCACCCCGAGCCGGGCGCTCTCCTCGCCGCCCAGCGCGACCTCGACCGTCAGCTCGGCGGCCCGCTCGCCGGGTCCGGCCAGCGCGACCGAGACGTCCGCCAGCTCGGCGCCGGCGATCTCCCGGGCCCGGCGCGCGATCAGCTCCACCACCGCGAGCCGGGGCACGCCCGACAGCAGGCTGCGGGTGATCTCGGCGCTCGCCCGCAGCCAGCGCTGCTGGCGCTGCGCCTCCTCGTACAGCCGGGCGTTGTCGATGGCCACCCCGGCCGCCACCGCCAGGGTGGCGATGACCGCCTCGTCGTCGGCGTCGAAGTCCACGCCGCCGCGCTTGTCGGTGAGGTACAGGTTGCCGAACACCTCGCCGCGCACCCGCACCGGCACCCCGAGGAAGGTGTGCATCGGCGGGTGGTGGGCGGGGAAGCCGACCGAGGCCGGGTGGTCGGACAGGACCGGGCAGCGCAGCGGCTCCGGGTGGCGGATCAGCTCGCCGAGGATCCCGTGCCCGGCCGGCAGCGGTCCGATCGCGTCGATCTCCTCCGTCGTCAGACCGACCGTCAGGAACTGGGAGAGCGTGTGCCCGTCGGCGCCGATCACGCCCAGGGCCGCGTACCGGGCGTCGACGAGGTCGGCGGCGGCCTCGACGATCCGGTGCAGCGCCTGGGAGAGGTCGAGTTCGCGGCCGACCGCCAGCACCGCCTCCAGCAGGCTGTGCACCCGGTCCCGGGTGCCGCGCGCCGCGTCGATCCGCCACTGGAGCTCCTCCAGCAGCTCGTCCAGGCGCAGCTGCGGCATCCGCGCACCGGTCCCGCCGCCGGGCGCCCGGCCCGTCGGTCCGCCGCTGTCCGCCGGACCGCCGGTGCCCGCCCGCGTACCGTCCGCGCCGCCCACCGGCGACCTCCTCAAGGTCCTGTCCCGATCCGTTCCGCTCCCGGCCGACCGACCGGGAGGATTGTCGGATTCACGGTAGTGCCCGCGTACACCCGCCCCGGACGCCGGGGTCCGTCGTGTACACACCCGGCGGGACCTCCGGCCCTGACGCCAGGGCCCGCCGACCCTGGCGGGCACCCCGCCCCCGGGCCGAGGGTGGGAGCGTCGACGGTGCGTCAGGACGCGCCGCCGGCAGCAGAGGCCCGTGATCCGCAGCGGAAGGAATTCCCATGACGCCACCCGTTCTGGCCGGAGTCGACGGCTCGCCCGCGAGCACCGCCGCCGCCCACTGGGCCGCCGAGGAGGCGCTGCGCCGGGACGCCCCGCTGCGCCTGGTGCACGCCTGGCCGTGGCTGACGGACGGCCGGGCCGCGTACGCCGACACCGACGCGCCGCCCGCCGCCGCCGAGCAGGTGGTGCTCGACGCGGCCGCCGCCGTCCGCCGCCGCCACCCCGGCCTGGCCGTGCGGGCCGACGTGGTCCTCGACGCCGCCGTGGACGGGCTGGTCGCCGCCGCCGCGGACGCCGCGCTGCTGGTCCTCGGCTCGCGCGGCCTGGGTGGTTTCGCCGGGCTGCTGCTCGGCTCGGTGAGCATGGCGACCGTCGCTCGCAGCGCCGTGCCCGCGGTCGTGGTCCGGCCGGGCGGACGGCCTGACGGTACGACCGGGGCCCCGGCGGCGCCGCCCGAGGTCGTGGTCGGGATCGACACCCGGGCCGTGGACGAGACCGTGCTGGCGTTCGCCTTCCGGGAGGCCGCGCTGCGCGGGGCCCGGCTGCGGGCCGTGCACGGCTGGGACCTGCCGCCGGCCTTCGCGACCGTGGGCTTCGTCCCGTCGCAGCCCGAGGTCGCGGAACTCCAGGCGCTGGAGGTGAAGGCGCTCTCCCAGGTGCTCGCCGGGTGGCGTGACCGGTACCCGGGGACGGAACTCGTCGAACAGGTCGGGCTCGGCGCCGCCCGCACGCTGGTGGCGGCGGCGGGGGCGGCGGACCTGGTGGTGGTCGGCCGGCGCGACCGCCCGCACGACTTCGGCCGGCGGCTCGGCCTGGTCGCCCACGCCGTCCTCCAGCACGCGGACGCCCCGGTCGCCGTGGTGCCGCACCCCTGAGGGGCGGGGCCGTCCCCGGGCGGGCCCGACGACCCGCGCGGGCGGGCCCTTGGACCCTGTCCTGCGGCCGCCGCGCGGGCGCACGCTCGAAGGTGAGCGGAGTCGACCGACGGAGTCGACCAGCAGAGTGACCCCGCGCCCGCCGGCCAGCCCCTCGGCCCCGGCCCGCGCGGCGGGCCGGCCTCCGGGCGTGCCCCGCGCCGGTGGGGCCCGCCCGGTCCGGGCCGGCCGACCGAGGCAAGGAGAGGATCACCATGCCCGAGCCCGTCCTCACCCAGGCCGACCTGCGGCTGGTCGCGGAGGCCGGCGGCGCCGCCCCGTCCCTGCACAACAGTCAGCCGTGGCGATTCCGCCCCACCGACGACCGGACCGGGATCGAGCTGCGCGCCGACCCCGCCCGTGCCGTCCCGTTCGCTGACCCCGACGGGGCCGCCCTGCACATCGCCGCCGGCGCCGCCCTGTTCAACATGCGGGTGGCCGCCGCCCGGCTCGGCCGCGAGCCGGCCGTCCGCCTGCTCCCGGCACTGGACGACGCGCGGTCGCTCGCCCTCCTCGACCTCTCCGAGCCGGCCCGCACCGCGCGGCCGTTCGGCCGGGACCTCTACCCCGCGATCGCCGACCGCCACTCCAGCCGGCAGCCGTTCGCCAACCGGGACGTGCCCGAGGCGGTGCTCGGCGAGCTGATCGCCGCCGCGCACGCCGAGGGCGTGGCGCTCGCCGCGCTGGAGGAATCCGCGGTGCGGCGGGTGCTGGCGCTCACCGCCGAGGCCGAGGACCGGATCGCCCACGACCCGCAGCGGCAGGCCGAGCTGCGGGCCTGGCTGCGCCCGGACGGTGCCGTCGGCGCGACCGACGGCATCCCGCTCGCCGCCGTCGGGCCGCAGGACCACGACGCCCGCGTGCCGACGCGCGAGTTCGCCGGCCGCCCGCCGTACCGGGACACGCCCGCGCCGCCGTCCCGGCGCTTCGAGGCGCTGCCGCAGCTCTGCACCCTGACCACCGCGGGCGACGGGCCCGTCGACTGGCTGCGCACCGGGCAGGCGCTGGAACGCGTCTGGCTGCTGGCCACCGTGCACGGGGTCCGCCTGACGGTCTGGCACCAGGCCGTCGAGTGGCCCGACACCCGGTGGGGGCTGCGCGATCCGGCGGACGGGCCGGGCCATGTCCAGCTGGTGCTCCGCGCCGGGTACGGCCCGCCCGGGCCGGCGACCCCGCGCCGGCCGGTGACCGAGACGCTGGACGGCGCGGACCGGCCGTGACCGGCGCGGGCCGACCGTGACCCGCTCGGGCCGGCCGGGTCCGGCCGCTGTGCCCCCGGCGGGCCGATCGGGCCGGCCGGGTCCCGGCGCGTCAGCCGTCCCGCCGCCCGCCGGGTGGCACCACCTCGGCCCGCACCCGCAGGTCCGGGCTGTGGCGGAAGGTGAGGGTGAACTCCACCCACTGCCCGGCCCGCAGGGCCGGCGGGCCGACGATCATCAGGTCGGCGTCCTCCGGTGACATCACCAGCTCGCCGCGCTCCGGCACGGGCAGCGCGGCGGCCGGCTCCCAGCGGCCCGAGGCGCCCTGGTGCCGATGTCGCTTGAGCGTGATCCGGCCGCCCAACTCCCAGCTCGCGCCGGTGAGTTCGTCAGGGATGTCGCCGGGGTTGCGGAGCGTGAAGAAGGCGGCCGTGGCCGTCGCCCCGCCGGTCGTCGGCAGCAGCACCCAGCCCGGTCCGGCCTCCACCGGGCGCTGCCGCCCGGCCCCGCCCACCGCCGTCCACCCGGAGAGCAGGGCGAGTGCCACCGCGGCCGCCGCCACCGGCGGCCCGGCCACCCGCAGCCGCCGGAGCGCGGGGCCGAGGATCGGGGCCCTCACCCGGTCACCGCCCGGGCGCCGCGGCGCCCACGCGCGGGCGGACCCCCACCCGGCCGGGCCCCGCCCTCGCCCCCGCCCCGACGGGCGGCGCCGCCGCGCCCCGGCCGCCAGGTCCGCAGCCGCAGACTGTTGCCCACCACCAGCAGCGAACTCAGCGACATCGCCACCGCCGCCAGCATCGGGTTCAGCAGCCCGACCGCGGCCAGCGGGATCAGCACCACGTTGTAGCCGAAGGCCCAGAGCAGATTGACCCGGATGGTGGCCAGCGTCCGGCGGGCCAGCCGGACGGCGTCCACCACCGCCTCGATGTCCCCCCGCACCAGGGTGAGCCCGGCCGCGCCGATCGCGGCGTCACTGCCGGAGGCGAGTGCCACGCCGAGGTCAGCCGAGGCCAGCGCGACGGCGTCGTTGACGCCGTCGCCGACCACCGCCGTGGTCCGGCCGGCGGCCTTCAGCTCGGCGACCACCTCCGCCTTGCGCGCCGGCGAGGCCGAGTGGTGCACCTGCGCGATGCCCAGCTCGCCCGCCACCGCGCGCGCCGCGCCGGGGCCGTCCCCGGTCAGCAGGACGGTCTCCAACCCGAGCGCGCGCAGCCGGTGGAGCGCCCGCCAGCTGCCGGAGCGCAGCGTGTCCCCGACCGCGAGCAGGGCCACCGGCCGACCGTCCAGCTCCACCAGCACCGGCGTGCGGCCGGCCGCCCCGGCCCGCTCCAGCGCCCCGGCCAGCGGAGCGGGCAACGGCCCGGCCCCGTCCTCCGGCCGGATCACGCGGACCGGCCGCCCCTCGACGGTGCCGGACACGCCGACCCCGGCGGTGGCCGTGAAGCCCTCCACCGCGGGGAGCGGCCCGCACCGCGCCCGGGCCGCCGCCAGGACGGCCCGCCCGACGGGGTGCTCCGAGTGGTGCTCGACCGCGCCCGCGAGCCGTAGCACGGCGTCCGCGTCCACCCCGGGGGCGGTGGTCAGCTCGGTGAGTTCCGTCCGCCCGGTCGTCAGGGTCCCGGTCTTGTCCAGCACCACGGTGTCGATCCGGCGCAGGCTCTCCAGTACCTCCGGCCCGCGCACCAGGACACCCAGTTCCGCGCCCCGGCCGGTCGCCGCCAGCAGGGCGGTCGGCGTGGCCAGTCCCAGCGCGCACGGGCAGGCGACCACCAGCACCGCGACCGCGGCCGTCACGGCCGCCTGCGGATCGGCGCCCGCGCCCAGCCAGAAGCCGAGCACGGCGACCGCCACCGCCAGCACGCAGGGTACGAACACCCCGGCCACCGCGTCCGCGAGCCGTTGCGCCCTGGCCTTGCCGGCCTGGGCGTCCGCCACCAGCGCGGTGATCCGGGCCAGTTGGGTGTCCGCCCCGACGGCGGTGGCCCGGACCACCAGCGCGCCGCCGACGTTCACGGTGGCGCCCGCCACGGCGTCCCCGGGCCCGACCTCCACCGGCGCGCTCTCCCCGGTCAGCAGGCTGAGGTCCAGGGCCGAGTCGCCGTCCACCACGACGCCGTCGGTGGCCACCCGCTCGCCCGGCCGGACCACGAACTCCCCGCCGGGCAGCAGCTGGTCGATCGGGATCGGCCGCTCCTGCCCGGACCGCGGATCCCGGACGCACACCTCCTTGGCGCCCAGCTCGGCCAGCGCCCGCAGCGCCGAACCGCTGCGCCGCCGCACCCTGCCCTCCAGCAGCCGCCCGGCCAGGACGAACAGCGGCACCCCGACGGCCGCTTCCAGGTAGACGTGCGCGCCGCCCCCGCCGTCGGCGGTGAGCGAGAACGGCATCCGCATGCCGATCGCGCCCGCCCCGCCGAACAGCAGCGCGTACCCGGACCAGCCGAAGGACGCCAGCACGCCGAGGCTGACCAGGGTGTCCATGGTGGCCGTGCCGTGCCGAAGGCCCTGCCGGGCCCGCCGGTGGAACCCGGCCGAACCCCACGTCACCACCGGGACGGCCAGACCGAAGCAGAGCCACTGCCAACCCGGGAACTGCAGCGACGGCACCATCGACAGCAGCAGCACGGGCACCGCCGCCGACGCGGTGACCAGCAGCCGCCGGCGCTCGGCGGGCTCCTCCTCGCGCTCCACCGGCGGCTGCCCGGCCTCGGCCGGGGCGGCCGTGTACCCGGCCCGCTCGACGGCGGCGACCAGCTCCCCGACGCTCACCCCGGCCGGGTGCAGCACCCGGGCCCGCCCGGTGGCGAGGTTGACGCCGGCCGTGACCCCGTCGATCCGCGCCAGCCGCTTCTCCACCCGGCCGACGCAGGCCGCGCAGGTCATCCCGCCGACCGTGAGGTCGGTGCTGACCAGGGCCCCGGCCCGGGTGTCCGCGGCGGGGCTCACCGGCCCGCCCCCATGTCGTGCCCGCTCATCCCCGGTGCGCCCCCGCCGCCGCCACTGCCGGGCGTCAGGCCCGGTGACACCGGTCCGGCGCCGCGCCCCAGCGCGAACGCCGCCACGAACACCACCACCAACAGCAGGGCGAACCCCGCCACCACACTCCACGGCCGGGCACCCGGCGACATCGCACTCACCCTCCACCAGTCGGCCCGCGGCCGGTGTTGGTTCCCGTACGGTGCGAATCGCCCCACCCGCGCACGTGGGGCCGGAACCGCCCCGGGCCGTCCGTGCGTCAGCGGCTCGGGCCGCGGCCGTCACCGTGCCGCCGGGGAGCGGTGAACCGCTGGGCGTCCGCTGTTGGCGCCCTTGACCATGTCCTGCGCGAATGTCCCCCGGAGGACCAGGGCCGTCCAGCGGACGGCCGTCGAGTGCGGTGCGGCCACCGACCGGTGCCCAGGGCGGCCAGCAGGGAGCCCAGCCGCTTTCACGGCCGCTCTGACCAGGCTTCGAGCAGATCGTGTGCATGCAATCGGCACGTGATCCTCTGAGGCCGGTGACGGTCCCTCCGGCCGCCGGGGGCACCCGAACGGGGCAGCAGGTTTCGCGGCGGGAGCGGTCGTTGCCAAGCATGGGGACGTAGGGGCCGTCGGCCGCCGGACACCGATCAGAAGAGGGAACCCCGGTGCGTGAACTCCATAGCTTCCCGAACCGTCATGCCGAGGGTGCCCGCCGGAGGTGGGCGGGGCCGCGTGCCGCGGCGTTGGTGGCCGCGCTGACCGGGGCCCTCGTGCTCGCCGCGTGCAGCAGTTCCTCGACCAATCCGTCGATCACCACCTCGGGGCCGGCGACGCTGAGCACGGCGCCCAATCCGTCCTCGTTCTCGGGGGAGCCGCCGTCCGCGCTGGCCTCGACCGCGGAGTCGGCGCTGGCCTCGGTGTCGGCGGCGGCCGAGTCCGCCTCGGCCGCCGCCGCCTCGTTCGCGGCGTCGGTCTCGGCGCAGGGCGAGCAGGTGCGGCAGAACGCGGTGGCCGCGCTGGGCACGGTGGGGAACGGCGGCAACGCGCTGAACGACGTCACCGTGACCGGGGTGCCGCGCGCGCAGACCGGGGGGCTGCACGCCGTCGTGGTCACCATCACCAACAGCGGTCTGGACACCGCCTCGTACGCGGTGCAGGTCGACTTCGTGGACACCAGCGGGAAGGCGGTGGACAGCGCGGTCGTCGGCGCCGAACACCTCGCGCCCGGCGCGAAGGCCTCCCCGGTCGCGTTCAGCCGCCGGCCGGCCGAGGAGACGCTGCTGCCGGTCGTGGTCCGGGCCGTGCGGTACTGACCCGTGCACCGCCCCCGGACGAGGTGCCGGGGGCGGCACACGGACGGGCCGTCAGGGCAGCGGAACGCGGACGACCTGCGGGTCGTGATCGCTCAGCTGGGCCGGGAACTCGCTGTTCAGGTGGACGATGTCGTAGCCGTACGGCTTCGCCGCCAGCGCGGGGGAGATCAGGATGTGGTCCAGCACCTGCGAGTTGCCCTCGTAGACGTAGGTGTAGCGCTCGGCGAGGGGCAGCGTGCGGGGCAGGTCGACGAGCGAGCCGCCGGCCGTGAGCAGGTCGGTGGTCTGCGAGAACTCGAAGTCGTTGAGGTCCCCGAGCACGATGACCGCGGCGTTCGGGTCGACCGCGAGGATCTGGTCGGTGAAGGTCTTCACCACCGTCGCCTGGGCGTGCCGCTGGGTCTCGGACGGCCGGGCGGGCTGCTGGTAGCGGCCGAAGAGCGGCTGGTCGCCGCCCTTGGAGTTGAAGTGGTTGGCGATCACGAAGACCGGCCGGCCCTGCCAGCGGAACTCGCCGGCCAGCGGCTTGCGGCTGGCGGCGAAGGCGGAGTTGCCGGGGTCGAGGCGGCCGGGGGAGTACGCCAGCGCGGGCGTGCCGGCGTTGTTCAGCACGGAGTTCGCGGTGCCGGAGCCGGCGCCGGGGCGGTCGGTGAAGCTCAGGCCGCGGTCGGTGCGGTAGAGGAACACCTGGCGGATGTTGCCGCCCGGCTGCCCGCCGTCCTGGTCGTTCTGCGGGTCGATCTGCCGGTACGTGTACGCGGGGCCGCCGGCGGCGGTGATCGCCGCGGTGAGCCGGGCGAGGGTCTGGTCGGCGGCGACCACGCCGTTGTCGGTGGCGCCGCTGTTGTCCTGGATCTCCTCCAGCGCGACCAGGTCGGGGGAGCGCAGGCGGCTCACGATGCCCGCCGCGAGCCCGTCGAACTTGCTCTGCGGGTCACTCGGGGCGAGGTTCTCCACGTTGAACGTCGCCGCCGCCAGCTCGCCGGGGGCGGCCGCCGCGGTGGTCTCCGGCGCGAGGCCGCCGGAGGAGACCACCGGGGTGGCGGTGACCAGGAGTTTGAAGTCGCCGAAGGAGTAGTCGAGCACGCCGACCGTGGCACCGGTCAGGGTGTCGCCCACGGTCGCGGTCGGGGTGGGCGCCAGGACGTCGTCGAGGATCACCCGCTCCGGGTTGGCGTCGCCGGACTGCAGCAGGATGCCGCCCCGGCCGGTGCGGGTGGTGCTGCCCTGCGGCACGACCGGGATCTCGCCGAACGCGGTGCTGGGGCCGACCACGGCCGCGTCGTCCAGTTCGACCCGCATGCCCTCCAACGACTCCCAGAAGTCGAGCCCCTCGGTGGCGGGGTGGAAGGAGCCGGCGGTCTCGACGTCCCCCGAGGTCACCGTGGAGATCACCGAGGTGGGCGGCACCCGGCCGCCGGCGCCGACCACGGTGGCCGCGGGCAGCGGGGCGTTGTGCGCGAGCACGGCCACGCTCGGGCCGGTGAGCTCGGTGACGGTCAGGTTGGTGGTGCCGCCGGTGCCGCCGGGGCGGTACTCGCTCACCGTGCCGCCGACCGTCACCGAGTCGCCGACGGTGACCGCGGGCGCGGTGGCGGTGTAGACGTAGACCGCCTCGCTGGTGGCCGGGTCGGCGTCCGGCAGCGGGTCCTGGAACCAGAACCCGGCCGGGCCGACGGCCGTCACCACGCCGGGGACGGCGCCGACCGGCCGCCCGGCGAGCGGGGAGGTGCGCGCCGCGCCCTGGATGTCGCGTATCCGGGTGCCGCCGGTGCCGCCGCCGGTGGTGGTGGAGTTGCGCGGGGCGGGCGCGGTGACGGCGAAGTCCGCCGCGTTGCTGTCGGTGTCCGTCGCGCCGCCGCCGGCCCGCAGCGCGGCCGTGCTGTTCGACAGGTTGCCGGTCGGGGTGCCCTCGGCCGAGCTCGCGGTGCTGCCGTACCCGACGAAGTCCTTGACGCCGGGCTGGCCGGCGCAGGCCGAACCGCAGCTCAGCGCCGTGCCGTTGGTGACCAGCGCGACCTTGCCGGCGGTGGCGCCGAGGGCCAGGGTCCCGGTGGCGTCCGGGGCCGGCAGCGGGGCGCCCGCACCCGCGCCGGCGGCCTCCTGGACGAGGTAGTACGCACCGGGGGCGACGGTGCCGGAGAGCGTGGTCCGGGACCAGGACGATCCGGCCGCCGAGGCGTACTGGACGGTCCAGCCGGTGACGGAGACGGGGGTCGTGCCGCGGTTGTAGAGCTCGATGAAGTCGTTGGTGTACGGGGCACCGGAGTTGCCGCCGCCGCCGTACACCTGACTGATCACGATGTCCGGGGACACCGCCTGCGCGCTGCCGGCCGGAAGGGCCGACAGTGCTCCCACCACCACGGCGGCGCACGCCACCGCCGTGGTACGGAGCCGGACTCGATCGGTTCGCCGCATCGGCTTTCCTCCTGGCGATCTGATGACCGGTGGTCTGATGACCGGTTGGTCTGGTGACCTGGAGATCTGGAGAACTGGCGGCCCGTCGGTCGGGCGGCCTGACGGCACGCCGGCCCGGCGGGCCGTGGAACGCGGGGCGGTGCGTATCCAACAGCGCCACCTGTGCCGTACCGCACGCTGCGCCCGTCCGCCAGACGTACAGCGGAAGAACAGTTCGACCGCCCGGCGCGGTCCACCGCCCGGTCGGGCTCCGCCGGTGGCCCGGCGCGGGCCTCTTGCCGTGGGGGCTACCCGTCGGTAATTCTTGCTGACATCGCGTCCAACAGAGGAGCCGCATGCCCGCCGACGTCACCTTCGCGCTGCCCGCCCCGTACGGACCGGGGGAGGTGACCGTGCGGTACCAGCGGCTCGGGTCCGGCAGCCCGCTCCTGCTGCTGCACGGCGTGGGCCACCACTGGCAGGCCTGGGAGCCGGTGCTCCCGGCGCTGGCCGAGCGGCACGAGGTGATCGCCGTCGACCTGCCCGGCTTCGGCGCGTCCCCGGCCCTGCCGCCCGGCGTGCCCTACGGGCTGGAGGCGGTGGTCCCGGTGCTCGGGCAGTTCTGCGCGGAACTCGGGATCGAGCGGCCGCACGTCGCCGGGAACTCGCTCGGCGGGCTGCTGGCCCTCGGCCTCGGCCGGGCCGGGCTGGCGCGCTCGGTGACGGCGCTGGCCCCGGCCGGGTTCTGGACCGAGGCCGAGCGCCGCTACGCCTACGCGGTGCTGGGCGGGATGCGGCTCGGCGCGCGGGTGCTGCCGCGGCCGGCGGTGGGGCGGATCGCCCGGACCGCGGCCGGCCGCGCGCTGCTGGTCGGCACCATCTACGCCCGCCCGGGCCGGCGGCTGCCCGCCGCCGCGGCCGCCGAGACCAGGGCCCTGCGCGAGGCCACCGGCTTCGGCCCCACCCTCGCCGCCGGCCGCGGCCTGCGCTTCACCGGGGACGTCGGCGCCGTGCCGGTCACCGTCGCCTGGGGCAGCCGGGACCGCATCCTGCTGCGCCGTCAGGGCGTGCGCGCGCTGCACGAACTGCCGGCGGCCCGGCTGATCCGGCTGCCGGGCTGTGGACACGTGCCGATGAACGACGATCCCGAGCTGGTCGCCCGGGTGATCCTGGACAACTGCGCCCGGACGCGGGACCGGACGGCCGCGCCGGAGCGGATCAGTCCGTCAGCGTGATCCGGATGCCGACCGTGCCGCGCTCGCCGCGTCGCAGCCGGCTGCCGAGCAGGGTGACCACGCCCAGCAGGCCGTACTTCTGCCGCAGCAGCGTCCGGTAGGCGGCGGTCCGCTCCGGGCCGAGGATCTCGGCGGTGGCCGGGTAGTGCGCGCCGGTCGGTCGGCCCTTGACGTCGCAGGGGCCGACCAGGACGTCGGCGCGGTTGCGGATGCGCTTGACCTTCCAGGAGTCGGTGACGGTCCAGACGCCCAGCGCCTCGCCGTCGCGGACCACCCAGACCGGGGTCGGCACGCCGGTGCCGTCCTTCTTGTAGGTGGTGACCAGCAGGTAGCTCCCGGCCGAGAGCCGGACCAGACGGTCGAGCCGGTCCTTCGGGGCGGGGTCGGGGGTGGCGGCGCTCATGGCCGCATTCTAGGACGCCCGGTCGGCGAGGGCGGCCCCACCGGTCCCGGTGCCGCCGTCGCCCGCCCCGGCGCCGGCGGGGCGGGCGACGGACCCGGAGCCCGGGCGGGGCGCGGGCTCCGGGCGCGGGTCCGGGCGGGGCCTGCGGGTCAGGGCGTGACGACGGGGAAGGACCGGTCCGGCGTGGTGACGAGCGCGAGGAGCGTCGTGAGCAGCGCCGGATCGCCCTGGTGCCGGATGCCGGCGGGGTCCTGGCCGGCCAGCAGCCCGAGCAGCTCCGGCCTGGTGAGGCTCAGCGTCAGCCCGGCCGCGGACCGGGGAGTGTCCCCGGCCGGGAAGGACCGGTGGGTCAGCGCGCCGTGCCGCAGCGTCAGCCGGTACCGGAGCCGCTCGTCGGCGAGCACCAGGTCGACGGTCAGGTCCTCGTCCCAGGCGCGCGGGCCGTCGATCCTGATCGCGATCGAGTCGATCAGCATGTCGGTGGTCAGCGCCGCCGTCATCTCGGGGTTGGCGGCGTCGAGCTGGACCGTGCCGGGGCCGTCGAGCAGTTCGACGGCGGCCATCAGGTAGAAGTTGCGCCAGGTGCCGTTCTCCGCGCCCCGGCCCAGCGTGCGGTAGACACCCGCCAGCGCCTCCTTGGCGGCGGTGTTCGACGGATCGGCGAACACCACGTGGTTGAGCAGGGTGGCCGCGAAGCGCGGGTCCCCCGCGTCGGCGTAGGCACGGGCCTTGGCCAGCGCGGCCTCGCCGCCGCCGGCCACCTCGACGTACCGCCGCGCCTGTTCCACCGGCGGGTGCTCCCACAGATGGGCCACGTTGCCGTCGAACCAGCCGAGGTAGCGCTGGTAGACGGCCTTGACGTTGTGGCTCAGCGAGCCGTAGTAGCCGTGGGTGTGCCAGCGCCGCTCCAGCGCGGGCGGCAGCCGCAGTTCCTCGGCGATCTCCGGGCCGGTCAGCCCGTCGTTGAGCCGGCGCAGGGTCTGGTCGTGCAGGTAGGCGTAGAGGTCGCGCTGCTCGGCGAGAAAGGTGACCACCTCGTCGTGGCCCCAGGTCGGCCAGTGGTGCGAGGCGAAGGCCACGTCGTACCGGCCGTCGAAGTACTCGATCGCCTCGTCCAGGTAGCGGGACCAGATCCGGGCGTCGCGCACGACCGCGCCGCGCAGGGTCAGGATGTTGTGCATGTTGTGGGTGGCGTTCTCTGCCAGGCAGAGCGCCCGCAGCTCGGGGAAGAGGAAGTTCATCTCGGCCGGGGCCTCGGTGCCCGGGGTGAGCTGGAAGAGGATCCGCACGCCGTCGACGGTCTCCTCCTGGCCGGTGCGGGTGATGGACACCGTCGGTGGGATGAGCGTGATGGTGCCGGTGGAGGTGGTCATGCCGAGGCCGGCGCCGATCTGCCCGTCGGGGGCCT
Organism: Kitasatospora sp. NPDC059327; assembly: GCF_042752535.1. Classification (NCBI taxonomy): domain Bacteria; kingdom Bacillati; phylum Actinomycetota; class Actinomycetes; order Kitasatosporales; family Streptomycetaceae; genus Kitasatospora; species Kitasatospora sp. NPDC059327. The sequence goes on from NZ_JBHYYB010000114.1 coordinate 18,243, forward strand.
TCGGCAGCCGGTCGCCGTACATGAACATGGCCCGCCGGGTCATCGCGTTGCCCGCGTAGACGTTCTCGCTGACAGCGTGTTCCAGGAAGCCGTCCGGCGCCAGGATCGGGATGCCCGCCTCGGTGCCGTGCGGCAGGACACCGCGCGCGCCGCCGAAGTGGTCACCGTGGGAGTGGGTGTAGACCAGACCGGTGACGGGCCGGTCGCCCCGGTGCTCCCGGTAGAGCGCGAGGGCGGCGGCGGCCGTCTCCGCGGAGATCAGCGGGTCGATCACGATCACGCCGCGCTCGCCCTCGACCAGCGTCATGTTGGACAGGTCGAGCCCGCGCACCTGGTAGACCCGCTCGGTCACCTGGTAGAGCCCCTGCCGGGCGCAGAGCCGGGCCTGGCGCCAGAGGCTCGGATGGGCGGTGTCGGGGCAGTCGGCCGCGAGGAAGGCGTACGCGTCGTTGTCCCAGACCACCCGCCCGTCGGCGGCCTTGACCACCCCGGGTGTCAGCGCTCCCAGGAAGCCCCGGTCGGCGTTCTCGAAGTCCGTGACGTCGTCGAAGGGCAGATCGGTCATGCGTCGCTCCGTTCCATCGGTGATCGGGCGGGCGGCACCGGGCCGCACATTGCGCCATCAGAGCATCACCGGACGAATACCGCATGTCGGACAGGTGTGCTAGCGCTGGTGCAGCCGCCGACGTGCCGACAGCACCGCCGTCCGGACGGCCCGCGCCGTCCGCCTGCGCCCGCGGCCGCCCACGGCCGTCGAACCGCCCGACGCGGTGGCACCCGACCGGGTGAACGCGAGGGGCACGGGGACGGCCTCGGCGGCCGCCGGACGCGGGTGCGCCCGCCTGGTCCTGGCCCGGCCCGCGGCCCAGAGCGCCAGCACGCCGCAGAGCGCGAGCGTCGTCCAACCGGCCGGGCCGAGCACGTGGTCGGCCTGCCGGATCGCGTGCGGCACCACTCCCGTCGCCGGAGCCTCGGCGGCCGCGGAGGCGGACGCGACCGGCTCCTCCACCAGGTGGCCGACCGGCTCCACCCGGCCGGCCGCGGCGAAGCCCCAGTCGAGCAGGCTGGCCGCCTCGTCGTACACCTTGCTCTGCGACTCCGGGTGCATCACCGTCACCAGCAGGGTGCGGCCGCCGCGTTCGGCGGCCCCGGTGAAGGTGGCCCCGGCGCCGGTGGTGTAGCCGTTCTTCACCCCGATCAGGCCCTGGTACCTGCCGAGCAGCTTGTCGGTGTTGGCGATGTCGAAGGCGGTGCGCTGTCCGGTGGTCTTGTCCACCCCGCCGGGGAAGCGCGCGGTGCGGGTGGAGCAGTAGGCGCGGAAGTCCTTGTTGCGCAGCCCGGCCCGGGCGAACAGCGTGAGGTCGTAGGCCGAGGAGACCTGCCCCTCCTGGTCGTAGCCCTCCGGCGTGACCACGTGGGTGTCCCGGGCCTGCAGGGCCAGCGCGCGGGCCTGCATCTGGGCCACGGTCTGCGGGAGGCCGCCGTTCATGTGCGCCAGGACGTGCACCGCGTCGTTGCCGGAGCTGAGGAACACGCCCCGCCAGAGGTCCTCCACCCGGTACGGCAGGTTCTCCTTGATGCCGACCAGACTGCTGCCCGCGCCCAGCTCCGCCAACTCGGCCGGGGTGACCTTGTGCTCCAGCGACCGGTCCAGCTTGGGCAGCACGGTGTCCGCGAACAGCATCTTCAGCGTGCTCGCGGGGGGCAGCGGCACATGCGCGTTGCGCGCGGCCAGGACGTCGCCCGTGGTCGCGTCGGCGATCAGCCAGGAGCGCCCGGTGAGTTCGGCCGGCAGGGCGGGTGCCCCGGCCAGCGGTGCCACCTGGACGGCGGACCGGCCGAGACGCTCCCCGCCGACCACGGCGGCCGCGTCCTGCGCGACGGCCGCGGGCGTCGCCGCGGCGAGCACCAGCACGGCGACGGCCCCGGCCGCGGCGGTTCCTCTGACGTGGTGTGACCTCTGCACACCGCGAACGTACCCGCGCCGCGACCGGTGCGCCGCGCGCGCTGCTCCGTCCGGGCCCCGCCCGCGGCGGTCGGTCCCGGCCGAGGGGCCCGGACACGCCGGACCCGCCGGAGCGGGGTGCTCCGGCGGGTCCGGGCCCGTGCGCGGATGATCCCGGGGACGCGGCTAACAGTCGTCGTAGTCCCGCTTGTTGGTCAGGGCCACGGTGACGCAGTCATCGGCGTCCACCCGGTAGGGGCCGGTCACCGGGTCGTGCGGGAGGTGGTAGCCGCCGGGCGCGGCGGTCTCCCGCAGGTAGTACCTGCCGCTCGGCAGGTGGGTGAAGGCGCAGCCGCCCTCGGCCGTGGTGGTGCAGTCCGCACCCGTGCGGGTGTCCGGGTTCGGCCCGCCGGTCTGCAGCCCGGGGACGTCGTTGGTCTCCCGCCAGAGCTGGAACGTCGCCCCGCCCAGCGGCTTGCCGGTCTTGGCGTCCCGCTTGGTCAGATGGATCGAACCGTCCGCCGGCGGCTTCGGCGACGGGCAGTCACGGGCGGTCACCTGGACGCCGGTGGTGGCGTTCTGGGGGGTGAGGGTGAGGGGGCCGAAGACGGGGTCGGTGGGGAGGTCGTAGCCGGTGGGTGGGGTGGTTTCGCGCCAGTAGTAGGTGCCGGTGTCGACGGTGCGGCGGCAGATGCCGTCGGCGGGGGTGGTGCAGGTGGTGCCGATGCGGGTGTCGGGGTTGATGCCGGTGGTCTGGAGGCCGGGGGTGTTGTTGGTCTCCTGCCAGAGTTCGAAGACGGCGCCGGTGAGGGGTGCGCCGGTGGTGGCGTCGGTCTTGAGGACCCGGACCTCACCGGTGACGGGCGGGGTGCCGCAACTGGGGAGGTCGCCGTTGAACGGGTAGGAGTGGAACTCCTGGCCGCCGCCGCCCGTGGCGAGACTGGTGTGGGTGAGCGAACCCGCGGTGAAGAACCGGCCGTTGATGCCGGCCAGGGTGACCGTGGTGGCCGAGGCCTGGTCGCCGATCAGGAAGCTGCCCTGGAACTGGCCGGTCCCGGCGAGGGTGACGGCGGTGGCGTCGGGGAAGTTCCACAGCAGGTGGTCGCGGTAGGCGTTGAGCGGGTCGTCGCTGTCGTTGATGCCGCCGCTGTAGGTGTTCAGCGTCCGGGCCGCGCCGAGGACGTTGACCAGGATCGTGGCGCCCGAGGGGATGTTCGCGAAGACGATGCCCTGCTGGCCGCCGGTCGGCCCGGTGAGGTCGAAGTCGGCGTTGAACACCTGGAGCGCCGAGCTTCCGTCGCCGGTGAAGAGGGTCTGGCCGCCCTGGTTCACCGCCGTGCCGGTCGGGGTGCGGGGGGTGCCGCCGACCCGGGCGTAGCAGTCGGACGCGGTGCTGAGCCGGTCGCGCAGGCCGCTGTAGGGCTGGACGGCGTTGGGGTCCGTGACCAGTGTTCCGGTCACCGTCCCGGTGACCGTGCCGGCGTGCCGGACCACGCCGCCCTCGGCCACCAGGGTCTGGCCGGGGGCGATGGTGATGCCGCCACCGGTGGTCAGGAAGTCGGCGCCGTCCGGCGGGGGGACCCGGGAGCCGACGCCCGCGATGCCGATGTTGTAGATGGAGCTGACCCCGGCCTCCTTGGCCTGGGTGAAGCTGTCGAGGACGACCACGCGGCCCTCGGCCTCGGCGGCGCGACCGGTGACCCGGAACGTGTCACCGACGAAGACGTTGATCCCGTTGTCGCGTCCGGCGAACGGGCCGTTGCCGATCGAGCTCGGGTAGGGGTTCGGGCAGCTGCCCGGTACGCACGGACCGAGGCCGCCGGGCAGCGGCGCCGCGACGGCGGGGGCGCTCCCGGGGCCGAGGGCGAGGACCGGGACGAGGGCCGAGATCACGGTACAGGGGAGGGCCAGGGCACCGGCCCGTCGCCGGACACGGGTGAGCAGTCGGTTGAAGGAAGCCATAGTCGAAGCGTCCGACGGCCTGGGCGAATCGGGTCACCGGTGGGCCGCCCGCCTACGCTGATGCGGTGACCGGGCGTACCCGCTCAGACCAACCGTCACCTGGGCGGCGGACAGCGGTGGCTGGGCCCGCGCCGGGTCGGCGTCGGCCGGCCCGGGTCGGCGCCGGTCGGGCCGCCGGGCGCTGTGGCCGCTCACCCAGGACGACGCGCCCACGGCGGTGGATCTCGCCGACGCGCGGGAGGAACTCGAACAAATGGGATGACATATCGGACGCCTCTGCCGGGGCGGGAATGCGATGGTTCCCGGTGTGTTCCACTGGGCACGGTGGATAGCGACCGATCGGACGTCAAATCTTCCGAGGCGGTCCCGGAACGGCATGAGGAGCAGGGGTGGACGACGTGACCACGCAGAGCGGCGGGGCGTTCGACGGCACCGAGCGGGACAGCGCCGAGCAGTCGGGCGTCGAGCGCGCCGGCACCGGTGGGGAGGGAGACCTCGGGTACCGCGACATCGAGCACCGCGACATCGAGGTGAACGGTGTCCGGCTCCACCTGGCCGAGCAGGGGGAGGGCCCGCTGGTCCTGCTGCTGCACGGCTTCCCGGAGAGCTGGTACTCCTGGCGGCACCAGTTCGCGCCGCTGGCCGCGGCCGGCTACCGCGTGGTCGCCCCCGACCAGCGCGGCTACGCCCGCAGTGAGCAGCCGGCCGCCGTCGACGCCTACACCCTGCTCCACCTGGTCGGCGACGTCACCGCCCTGATCGCCGCGCTCGGGGGCGAGCCGGCGGTGGTGGTCGGCCACGACTGGGGCGCGCCGGTCGCCTGGTCGACCGCCGCGCTCCGCCCCGACCTGGTGCGCGGTGTCGCGGGGCTGAGCGTCCCGCCGCTGCCGGTCTCCGGGCTGCCGCCGCTGGCGCAGTCCCGGGAGCGGTTCGGCGAGGGCTTCTACCAGAACTACTTCCAGCGGCCCGGGGTCGCCGACGCCGAGCTCGCCCGGGACCCGGGCTCCACCTTCCGCCGCGTCCTGTTCAGCGGCTCCGGCGACCGGCCCGGTGCCGAGAGTCCGAGGGTCTGGGTCGTCCCCGAGGGGCAGACCCTGCTGGACACCGTCCCCGAGCCGGAGAAGCTGCCCGACTGGCTCACCGAGGAGGACATCGCGGCGTTCGCCGCCGATTACGCGGGGCACGGCGAGCGGGCCTTCACCGGTCCGCTCAACTGGTACCGCAACATCGACCGCAACAATGAGCTGCTCACCGCCTTCGCCGGGCGCGGGATCGAGGTGCCGGCGCTCTACGTGGCGGGGGACCGGGACATGGTGTCGGCGCTGGTCGGCCCGGACGCGCTGGGCCTGCTGCTGCCGCAGCTCACCCCGCGGCTGTACCGGCATGTCGCCCTCCCCGGCGCGGGGCACTGGACGCAGCAGGAGCGGCCGGCCGAGGTCAACGCCGCCCTGCTCGACTTCCTGCGCCACCTGGACGGCTGAGCCCGGCCGGGCCGCGCCGGGTCGTCAGACCGGGAGCAGCCGGGCGATCAGCTCGCCCAGCCTGCGGGCGTCCCGGCAGGCGTGCATCTCCACCACGTTCGCGTAGGCGCGCGCCGCGGAGTCGCCCTCGCCCCACAGCGAGGGCGACTCCGGGTTGAGCCAGTACACCCGGCGGGCCCGCCCGGCGATCCGGTGCAGGGCGGGCAGGTTCGGGTCGCGGTGGTTGTTCCGGGCGTCGCCGAGGATCAGCACACTGGTGCGCGGTCCGACCGCGGCCAGGTGCCGGTCGGCGAACTCGCCGAGCGCGGTGCCGTAGTCGCTGTTGCCGTGATGGCCCATCACCTTGGCCTCGGTGAGGATGCGCCGGGCCAGTCCGGCCGGGTCGGCCCCGCTGCCGGCCAGCAGCTCGGTGACCTCGGCGGTGCGGTTGACGAAGGCGAACACCCGGACCTTGCTGAACTGCTCGCTCATCGCCCGGACCAGCAGCATGGTGAAGTCGGCGAAGCCGGCCACCGAGCCGGAGATGTCGCAGAGCAGCACGATCTCCGGCCGGGCGGGCCGGCGCGGCCGGTAGGCGGGGCGCAGCGGCACGCCCCCGGTGGACAGCGAGCGGCGCAGGGTGCGGCGCAGGTCGATCTGCCCGCGGGCCGCGCGCCGCCGCCGGGCGGCCAGCCGGGTGGCCAGCTTCCGGGCCAGCGGGTGGACGGTGCGGCGCAGGTCGGTCAGCTGGTCACGGCCGGCCGCGAGGAAGTCGATCCGGTCGGCGCTGGGCGCGACGGCACGCTCGGCGATCCGTTCGGTGCCGCGCACCTCGGCCACCCGGCGGCGGGCCTCGGTGCCGACCATGGCGCGGAAGCCCTGGATGCGGCGGCGGATCTCGTCGGCGAGGAGGCGGTCGGCTACGTCGGACGGGGCGGTGTCCGGGGCGGTGCCCGCGCGCAGCGCCGCCAGGACGCGGGCCAGCAGGGTCTCGGGCGCGAGCCGGCCGAGCGTCTGATGGGCGGACCAGCCGTCCGATCCGGGCACCGAGCCGACGCCGTACCGGCCGAAGGCGGCCACCGCCTCGCCGGCCAGCCGGGCCTGGGCGGCCCGGTCGTCGGCGGCCAGGGCGGCGGCGAGGCGCTCGCGCAGCCCCTCGCGGAGGGGGTCGGCGAGGTCGCGGCGGGCGCTCCCGGCGGCGGCCCGGGCGTCGTCGGCGTTCTCCGGGCCGTCCTGCGCGGGGCCGCCCCGGGCCGCTTCAGGGGTGCCGACGCCGAGCGGGAAGTACAGGTCGAAGGTGGCGTCGTAGACCGCGCGCTGCCCCTCGGAGCGCAGCAGCGCGGCGGCCAGGCCGGCCCGCAGTCGCTCCCGGTCGGCGAGACCCAGGACGTCGAGCACGGCCGCCGCGTCGACGGTCTCGGCCGGCCCGGCCCGCAGCCCGTGGCCGCGCAGGGTCCGGACCAGCCCGGTCAGCCGGGCCGCGAGGTCGGCCGGTGCGGTCGTGCCGGTGGGCTCGGTTCGGCCGGGTCCGCCCCGGTCGGCGGGGGTGGGGGCGGCGCCGTCCGTCATGCCGGGGTGAGCTTCTGGGCGGCCTTCAGGATGTCGTCCTGGTGCTTGAGGATCACCCCGAGGGTGTCGCGCACCACGGCCTCGTCCAGGGTGTCCGCGCCGAGCGCCAGCAGGGTCCGGGCCCAGTCGATGGTCTCGGCTACCGACGGTGCCTTGCGCAGGCCCATCGCCCGCAGCGCGCCGACCACCCGGACCAGCGACTCGGCCAGCGTCGCGTCCAGGCCGGGGACCTTGAGCCGGACGATCCGGCGCTCCAGCTCGGCGTCCGGGTAGTCGAGATGGAGGAAGAGGCAGCGCCGGCGCAGTGCCTCGGAGAGCTCGCGGGTGGCGTTGGAGGTGAGCAGGACGAAGGGGCGGCGGGTCGCGGTGATGGTGCCCAGCTCCGGCACGGTGACCTGGAAGTCGCTGAGCACCTCCAGCAGCAGTGCCTCGACCTCGACGTCGGCCTTGTCCATCTCGTCGATCAGCAGCACGGTCGGCTCGTCCCCGCGGATGGCGGTCAGCAGGGGCCTGGTCAGCAGGAACTCCTCGCCGAAGATGTCGGTGCGGGCCTCGTCCCAGCCCTCGTCGCGGCCGGCGGTGATCCGCAGCAGCTGCTTGGCGTGGTTCCACTCGTAGAGCGCCCGGGCCTCGTCGATGCCCTCGTAGCACTGCAGCCGCACCAGCCGGGCCCGGTTGATCCCGGCCACCGCCTTGGCGAGTTCGGTCTTGCCCACCCCGGCCGGTCCCTCGACGAGCAGCGGCTTGCCCAGCCGGTCGGCGAGGAAGACGGTGGTGACCACCGCGGTGGAGGCCAGGTAGCCGGTTTCGGCCAGCTGGGCGGCGGCGTGCGCCGCCGACTCGAAGAACCCCGTGCCGTCGCCGCGCATGCGCCCCGCTTCCCTCGGTCCGTCCGTGCCAGCAGCACCCTACCGGCGGGTCACTTCGTTGTCCCGGCCTGCGGCGGCGGCCGGACCGGGACCCCGGCGAGGTGCTGCGAGGAGTGCTGGAAGCGACGAATTGTCAAACGGTTTTCCGACGATCCGTCACACGGTCCGTCGATGGTCGGTAACCGAATCAGGGGCATGAATCCAGCCAGCCGGTAGGTATTCGGACGAACTGAAGTGATAGATCAAATTCCGCTTAATTCGAACTAGGATCCTCGCGGTGCCATGACAACTGTTGCGGCACGAAGGGGTCTTGATGGCCCGGGGGAACGTGAGGGGATATGACCTACACGACATCAGGGGCGGGGACGTCGCAGCGGCGGCGCTTGCGCGCGAGGATCTCGGCGCTCACCGCGCTCGCGCTGGCGGCCACCATGGCCGGAACGACGATCGCCCAGGCGCTGCCGGCCGAGGCCGGCCCGGCGCCACTGCCCGCCGACGCGAGGGGCCGGGTCGTCGAGGCCTGGGAGCTCGGCGGCACGGCGACCAAGGACGCGGCCGAGAAGGCCATGCTCGGGTCCGACGCCGACATCACCAACTTCCTGGCCAAGACGCTGGACCGCGCCTCGGCCGAGGACGAGCGCTTCACCATCCTGAAGATGCTCAGCTCGACCGGCCAGGGCGTGCGCGACGCCGCCTCCAAGGCGCTGAGCGGTACGGACGCCGACGTGCACGCCTTCATGGCGTCCGGCTGGCAGAACCCGATGAACGACGACCGCCGGGTGGCGGTCCTGGGCATCATCAACAACAGCGACTCGGGTGTCCGGGCGGCCGGTACCAAGGCGCTCAACGACGGCACCGCCAAGGCGCTGGACGACTTCCTGACCACCGGTCGGGCCCGGGCCCAGCAGGAGGACGACCGTGTCACCGTCCTCACCATGCTCGGCCAGAACCCCGGACCGGAGTTCGTCAAGCAGGCCAACCGCGCACTGAGCGGGACGGCCGCCGACCTCAGCACCTTCCTGGAGACCGGCCAGTACCTGGCCCGCACCCGGGACCAGGAGACGCTGTCGATCTCGCAGCTCGCCCAGGCCGCCGCCGAGGCGGGCAAGCGGGCCAAGGTCGAGACCGACGCCGCCAAGGAGGCCGGCGCCCGCGCCGAGAAGGCCGCCGCGGAGGCCAAGAAGGCCGCCCAGACCGCCGCCGCCGAGGCCGCCGCGGCCAAGGACGACGTCGAGAAGGCGGGTGCCGCGGCCAACCGCGCCGCCCAGGCCGCCGAGGGCGCGGCCGCCGCCGCGCGGACCGCGATCGACGCCTCGAACGCGGCGGTGTCCGCCGCCCGGACGGCCGCCAACGCCGCCCGCTCGGCGGCCTCGGCCGCCGCCGCGGCCGGGGTGACGACGCGCAGGCC
>NZ_JBHYYB010000115.1:0-331 GCF_042752535.1 Kitasatospora sp. NPDC059327
CCCCCGGGGGGGGCGTGGGCTCGCCGCCGTCAGCGGGCGTGCCCGCGTCCGTCGGATCCTCCCGCAACCGGCTTCCGGTCGGGCCGGGAAGGTCCGGCGCACGAACGTCCCACCGGCCGACCGCGCCGGGCGGGAGACCGCGGCGTGCGGGGCGCGAGGAGGTCCGGAGACCCGGCGCCGGGGCGAGCGGTTCGTGCGGGCCGGTGGCTCCTTAACGCGGTCGGGGGGGGGGGGGGGCGGGCCGGGCGGGGGGCCCCCCACGGGGGGGGGGCACGCCCCCATGACGCGGCCCCGGAGCGGGCCGCGGGGGCACGGGGCGCGGCCCCGCCCG
>NZ_JBHYYB010000115.1:341-26514 GCF_042752535.1 Kitasatospora sp. NPDC059327
GGTGGTTTTTTTTTTTTTTAAATGTTACTGGTGGTTCTTTTCGGGGGGGGGGGCGTGGTGGCCGCGGGGGCGGGCGCCCCCGCGAAGGGGGTCGGGCACCGGCACGAGTACGGGCTCCGGGGTGGGTCACCAGGGTCCGCCGTGCCGGCCCCGGACATGCGGACGGGTCATGGGTGACGGCTCCGGCCGTCACCCATGACCTGATCTGCCAGAGCTAGAGGACGTCGTACCTGGTCACCCAGGTGCCGGTCGACGGCGTCCACACCACGAGGTCGTCGGACCCGTCACCGTTGATGTCGCTGGTGACGGCCTTTCCGTTGCCGGGAGGGCCCTGCAGGACCGTCGCCGCCCCGAACTGCCCGGTGCCGTCGCCGGCCCGGACGGACCAGCCGGTCCCGCTCCAGTAGGCGAGGTCCGCGTCACCGTCGCCGTTGAAGTCGCCGGCGGTGATCTCGACGCCGTTGCCCGGGTACGGCAGGGCCTGGTGGCTCTCCCTCCCGAAGGAGCCGGCACCGTCGCCGTACCTGACGTAGAAGTGGCCGTCGACCTGCCAGACACCGAGGTCGGTCCGGCCGTCGCCGTCGATGTCCCCGGTCACCAGGCGCACGGTGGACGACACGCCCCACGTGTAGGACGTCTCGCTTCCGAACGTCGTCCCGGTGCCGTACCGGATCTTCCAGCTGCCGGCGGAATCGGCCGACCAGACTCCGAGGTCGAGCTTGCCGTCGCCGTTGAAGTCGCCGCCGAAGCGCCTGCCGGGCGCGGCCCAGACGGTCGGCGAGAGCGGCGTGAACTGGGTGCCCGACCCGTTGCCGGTCCTGGGCTGGACGGCGCCGTCCGTGCTCTGCCAGGCGAGCAGGTCGCCCTTGCCGTCGCCGTTGACGTCCCCGCCGAGCGGGGTGGAGCCGGGTTGGGCGGTCCAGGTATGGCTGGTGGTCGGGGCGCTCTGGGACGACCGGACGGTGATGGTGCCGGCGCCGGCGGACACGGTGTAGTCGGCCACGCCCGCCACCCTCGATCCCTCGACGACCCGTCCGTTGGTGGTGTGCAGGCGGAACGTCACGTCCCAGTTGCCGGGCCAGGCGTTGAACAGGATCGCGTCGTCGCCCGCGCCGGGGTGCAGCAGCATCGCCTGGAGCGCGATCTTCCCGATCGAGCGCGGCTCGTTGCCCGGCTCGCCGTCGGTGTCTCCCGGACCGAATCCGGTGTAGCGCCACTTGCCGGCGCGGAACGCCGCCACGGTCTGGTAGCGCGCCTCGTCGGTGAGGCCGAGGTAGGCCGCGTGGGTGGCGTCGTGCCGCCAGTCCTGCGTCCCGTTCGTCGGGTACTTCCCCGTGCGGTCGTTGTAGGAGGCGACCGCCAGGTCGAGGTTGGCCTGGCCGCTGCCGAACATCCTGAGCGGGAAGATCGGCCAGAGGTTCTGGTTGTTGGTGTCGCCGCCTCGGAAGAGGCTGGAGGCGGTCTTCAGACGGTCGTTGGGGCCGTAGGAGGTGTCGTTGTCCGTGACGGAGGAGCCGATCGGGAGGTTCGGCAGGCGCCCCTTCAGCGCCGTCCAGTAGTCGCGGTCGGCCTGGGTGGTCAGCGCGGCGGGCAGGGCGAGCAGTCCGTTGACGGTCCTGGTGAGCCCGGCGACGTCGGCCATCGGGTTGCGCAGGTTCCGGTCGCCCTCACCGGAGTACATGGGGTACATGTCGATCTTGCCGCTGGCGAGGTTCCAGTGGGTGTCGTAGAAGCGGACGACCTCCCGGGCGACCGGCAGGAGCTTCTGCGCCGCGAACGCCTTGTCACCGGTGTAGGTGAAGTAGTCGAGCATCATCGAGGTGAGTTCGACGTTGTTCGCGTACAGGTACCGCGTCCAGGTTCCGGAGAACCAGTTCGCCGGCTTGCCGGCCCGGCTCCACCCGTACTCGCCGCCGACCGCCTGCCCCCAGAGGCCCATCACCTCGGGCCACATCGCGCCGCTCGACGCCGGGAGCTTCACGTTGTTGTCCTCGGTGGCGCCGTTGCCCCAGAAGGCCTTCACCCGGTCCTTGGCCAGGCCCAGGGAGGAGGCGTACTGGTCGAAGTAGGGCTGCATCAGGTCGAAGTCGCCCGCGGGCAGCATGCTCCAGTAGGCGAAGCGCTGGTTGAAGCCGTGGTAGCTGTTCCACCACCGGAAGTCGGCGTCGGCACCTTCACCCGGGGTGAACAGTGAGCCGTTGAACCGGATCGGCATCTTCGGGGTCCGCCCGGCGATGGCCTCGGTGTAGCGGGTGTGCAGCCATCCCTTGGTGACGCGTTCGGCGTCCGCGTCACCGGAGGCGAAGATGAACGAACGGTTCCAGAAGTCGGTCCAGTACTGCTGGTGGGCCGTGCGGAGCGTGTTGCTCGGTGTCGCCCCGACCGTGCCCGCCTTAGTGGAGATGCCCGTCTCCCACTTGGTGAGCCAGTCGGCGCCCTTGTCGATCTGCGAGGACAGGGTGATGTCCAGGCGCTTGGAGGCGGAGGAGCCGGAGACCAGGCGGGTGTTGGACGCGGTGGTGAAGCCCGGCCCCTGGATCAGCCCGCCGAAGGTGCGACCGGTGAGCGGGTCGTCGTAGCCGGCCGGGTCGAGGCCCTGCAACTTCATGACCTCGTCGAATCTGGAGTCGGTGTTGCGGTGGGCCCACAGGAGCTTGTTGGAGCGTGTGTACACGGTGTCGGGCGTGATCTTCGGTGGGTGGACGGAGGTTCTCGGCGGCTCGGTGTCGACCAGGTCCATGAACGTGAGGTTCTCGCGGGACGGGTTGGTCACCTCGGTCGGGCGGACGTTCACGAAGTCGGCCTGCATGGAGAACGCCGACGGCGCGTCGCTCTCGACGTGGATGGTCGGGTTGTTCGCATCGGCCCAGATGCGCGTCGTGATCTTCGGGGCGGTCCCCGAGGTGACGACGACCTCCCCTTCCCGCAGCTTCAGCACCTGGGCGAAGGAGTCCGAGGAGAAGGGGTTGGGGGAGAAGGTCAGGTCGAGCCGGCCCAGCTTGGCGAGGCGGACGTTCTCCTCCCATGCGTCGCCCGACGACAGCAGGAGCTTGAGCGTGTTTCCCTCGACCCAGACGTTGGCCGCCTGGATTCCGTTGCCGATCGGCATCGAGCCCTCGATGCGTTCGTCCTTGGAGGTCCACGTCTCGTTGTACTGCGGAAGACGCTGGTCGATCGGATTGACCGCCGCGTGCGCGGCCGGTGTCACCGGGGAGCTGATCACCAGCCCGGCGGCGGTGGCTGCCGCGGCCATCGCCGCCACCCATCGTGGCAGCCGTCCGATGCTTCGTCTTGTCATTCGATTCCTCCCGCTTCGGCCGCACGGCGACCGCGTGCGGGGGCGCACGCAGGGGGGAGTCGCCGAAGGCCTTGTGAGCGATGGTTTTCGATCTCTCGGAGATCCGCCGAGGCCGGGACGGTCGTCCACGACCGGCCTCGGACCAGGTGAGCGGCCATCCTTGACGACCCGGTCGGCGATGCCCGGGGCGAAGCGCCCCGGACCGTCCGGCCGGACACCAAGGAGCTGAGAGGGCGCGGGAAGCAGGAACGCGAAACCCCGCGCCGTGATGGCGGCTCGACCTGGTTTTGATAAGTAGGTTTCTTGGCAATATTGCCGTGGGGCCTCAATGTAGATAGCGTGTCGTTGTGAGTCAAGACACATCTCGTACCCAATCCGGCAGGAGACCCGAAGGGCGGGTCGGCGACCCGGGGTATCTGCGCAAGCTCAACCTGGCGGCGCTGACGAGGGCCCTGCTGGAGGCGGTGGCGCCCCTGACGGTCAGCGACGTGCGGTCGGTCGTGGGTGTGTCACGCCCGACCGCCGAAGAGCTCCTGACGGTTCTCCTGCGGCAGGGCCTCGTCCGGGAGACGCCCGTGGGTCCGGACGGCGGGCGATCCGGCGGACGCCCCGCCCGCCGGTACGAGCTGGTGGCCGAGCGGTTCGTCGTCGCCGGAGTCGACATCGGCGCGCACAAGGTGGCCGTGGCACTCTGTGACCTGCGCGGGACCGTCCTGGCGGTGCGCAGGCGCGGCGTCGACCCCGGGCTCGGCGCCGCCGAGCGCGTCGAAGCCGCGGCCCGCCTGGTGCGGGTGGCGATCCGGGAATCGGGGACGGACCGCGATCACGTCCGAGCGGTGGCCTGCGGCATCACCGGTGTGCTCGCCAACGGCACGACGGTCGTGGACATCCGCAATCTCCCCGCGGGCCGGGATCTCAACGTGTACTCGCTCCCGGGGTTCGACCGGATCGACGTGGTCGCGCAGGTGAAGGAGTGCTTCGAGCGCGACGTGCTGATCGCCAACGACATCCAGGCCGCAGCCGTGGCCGAGCAATGGAGGGGCGCCGCCACGCGGGCCCGCGACCTGGTCTACATGCACGCGGGCCGCCGGCTCGGTGCCGCGATCCTCATCAACGGGCGGATCCACCACGGCCGACGCGGCCTCGCGGCGTCCGTCGGCTCCATGACGCTGCTGGGATGGCCGGAGGCGATGACGGCCCTCGACCGCGCGGCCCTCGACCTCGCGGGCTCGACCGCCGCACAGGCCACCGGCGACGACGTCGAGGCCCTCTTCCGGGCGGCCGGAACCGGTGACCCCGCCGCCGTGCGGATCGTCGACGGTGTCGCCGAGGCCCTCGCGGTGGGCGCCTCGACCCTCGTCCACGCCGTCGACCCGGATCTGGTCGTGCTCGGCGGAGGCCTGTCCCGCGCCGGTGACGTGCTCGCCGTCCCGTTCGAACGGCACTTCGCCGCGACCTCCCTCAACTCGCCGGAGATCCGCGTCTCTCTGCTCGGCGACGAATCCGTGGCCCTCGGCGCGGCCCGGCTCGCCCTCGACGACCTCAAGGCGCTGATGCTGGCGGTCCAGACCTGATCGGAGCGGCTCCGACGCGGCCGCTCGCCGTCGCCGTCTTGGACGGTCGCGGCATGCGGGCTCTTAGTCGAGGCCCTCGCCCTGACCCGTGACGGAGGCGTCGCCGTCGGCAGGACCATCCCGCTCCCGCCAGAGGCCGCGCTCGACGGGCCTTTCGCCCCCGCGGCGGCCGTTCGCCGTCGGTTCCCCGTCCTGACCCGGTCCCCGGTGGGTGCCCCGACGGTGTCCGCCCGGGCAGCCGCCGCCTCGCGTGCCCGCCGGTGGGGTGCTGCGGGTTCACGGCCGGCGACTCGGGGTCGCAGGCGTAGGTGTACGAAGCGCGCGCGCCGCGCGAGGAGCGTGCGGAAGCGTACCGTCGACCGACCGATCCCGAGGTGCGGCAATTCTGTGGTTCGTGCGCGTTTCTGCTGGTCCGGGGGCTGACTGGGCCCTCGCCGGCCGGTAGCTTGGGCCGATGCGCGGATCATTCGCCCGGCGGAAGCGGACCGAGAACGGTCTGCTCGGCGCGTCCGCGTGCCTGCTGCTGGGCATCGTCGCGCACGTGGCCGGCGGCGGCCGACTCCCCGGTCCGGCCGCGCTCGGCGGGCTGTTCGCCGTCCTGACGATTCTCGTCGTCGCGCTGTTCCACACCCGGGTCGGGCGACACGTCGAATCGATGGTGTCCGTCTTCGCGGCGCTCCAGCTCGCCCTGCACCTGGCCCTGGACCGATTGTCCGAGCCCGCCCGGGCCGGCGCCGCCCAGCACCACCACGCCGCGGCACCCCGAGCGGTCCCGCGCGCCGGTGACGGCCCGGCCGTCCCGCCCGACGCGCCGAGGTATGCCGTGGACCGGGACGTCGGCCCGGGCGTCCTGCCCACCCCCGAGGGCGCGGGCGCGGCCACCGTGGCCGGCGACCTACCGTCCTGCGTGTGCACGGTGATGACCCTGACCCATGCCCTGGCCACGTTCGGCACCGCGCTGCTCCTGATCCACGGTGACCGGAACCTGCGCCGCCTGGCGACCCTGGTGGTGCGGCGGCTGATCCTGCCCGTGCTGCGTTGCCCCGCACCGCGGCGTCCGGCCCCGCCGATCAGCAGCGCACCCGTACCGCGCCTGCGCGGTGTGCTGCTGGCCCGGTGCGTGCCCGGGAGAGGGCCCCCGGCGGTGGCCGGGGCCTGACCGCGACACCCCGGGTCCGGGGTGTCGCGGTCAGGCCTGCTCACCGCGCCCCGTGCGGCGCGGCACCGCCACCCATCGGCCTTCTGTGCGCACGTGGGCCATGCCCGCGTGCCCGGACTCCTGGAGCAGACATGTCCCCCACTACCGAACCCGTCTCGCCCGTCCTTCCGCCCGACCGGACGCCGCCGCCGCGCCCCGAGCGCTCGGGGGAGGGCGTGCGGGCCCTGCTGGTGCGCCTGCACTTCTACGCCGGCGTGTTCGTCGCCCCGTTCCTGCTCGTCGCCGCCCTGACCGGCCTCGCCTACACCTTCACCCCGCAGCTCGACCGCCTCGTCTACGGGAACCGCCTGACCGTCGAGGACGCCGGCGGCCCGGTGCGCCCGCTGGCCGAGCAGATCGCCGCGGCCCGGACCGCGTACCCCGAGGGCACCCTCGCCCAGGTCGTCACCCCGCCCGGTCCCGAGGACACCACCCGGATCGTCCTGTCGCTGCCGCAACTCGGCGAGAACCAGCGCACCGTCTTCGTCGACCCGTACACCGCCCAGGTCAAGGGTGACCTGACCACCTGGTGGGGATCCACCCCGCTGACCACGTGGCTGGACGACCTCCATCGCAACCTCCGCCTCGGCGAGATCGGCCGCCTCTACTCCGAGGCCGCCGCTTCCTGGCTGTGGGTGATCGTCCTCGGCGGACTCGCGCTGTGGCTCGGCCGTAGCCGCGGCCAGCGGGCCGCGACCGTACGTGGCGCGCTGCTGCCCGACCGGACCGCCGGAGGCGTGCGCCGCACCCGCGGCCGGCACGCCGCCACCGGCGTCTGGCTGGCCCTGGGCCTGCTGTTCCTCAGCGCCACCGGCATGACCTGGTCCCCGTACGCCGGCGACCGCTTCGGTCAGTTGCTCGAAGCCACCCGCGGCCAGGCACCCCAACTGGACACCTCCCTCCCCGGCGCCCCGGCCGCCACCGGTGGCGAGCACGCGCAACACGCCGCCGGCCAGGCGCCCGCGACGTCCGAGCCCGGCCCGGCCGACTTCGAGCGGGCCCTGGCCGTGGCCCGCGACGCCGGCCTCGACGGCACCGTCCAGGTCACCCCGCCGCAGGACCCGGCCAGCGCCTGGACGGTCGCCCAGAAGGACAACACCTGGCCCGTCCGCTACGACCAGGTCGCCGTCGACACCGCCACCGGCACCGTCACCGCCCACAACCGGTGGGCCGACCACCCGCTCCTGTCGAAGCTCAGCAAGCTCGGCGTCCAAGGCCACATGGGGGCGCTCTTCGGCCTGGTCAACCAGATCGTGCTCGCCGTCATCGCGCTCGGCCTGATCCTCGTCATCCTCTGGGGCTACCGCATGTGGTGGCAGCGCCGCCCCACCCGCGCCGACCGCACCGCCCGCCTCGGCGCCCCGCCGGCGCGCGGTGCCTGGCGCCGCATACCCCTGCCCCTGCTGATCGCCGGCATCCCCGCGACAGCCGCCCTCGGCTGGGCCCTGCCCGTCTTCGGCGTCACCCTCGCCCTCTTCCTCGCCGTCGACATCCTGACCGGTGTGCTGCGCCGCCCCCGGACCACCGTCCGACCCTGACCGCCTCCGCTCCCGGCGCGCAGCACCGCGCCGGGAGCACCACGGCGGTCCTCCCCCGGTGCGCCGGTCCGACCGGCCGCGGAGACCGTGCCCACATCCTGGTCGGCCCGGCGCCGTTGCGCCCCGGGACCTGTAGCGTCCCCCTGACACGGAACCGTCACCCGGGGGTGGGGCATGGCGTTGGAGACACCGGTGCTCGTCGGGGCGCACGTCAGGCTGGAGCGCCTGGCGCACCGTCACCACGACGGTCTGTGCGCGGCGGTGCGGGACGGTGAGCTCTGGAACCTCCAGGTGACGTTGGTGCCTCACCCGCGCGACGTCCGTGCGTTCGTCGACGACGCGCTCGCCGCGCACTCGGCGGGCACCCAGCTGGCCTTCGCGGTCGTCGACCTGGCCTCCGGGAGGATCGCCGGGTCGACCCGCCTGATGGCGGTCAACCTGCCCAACCGCCGCCTGGAGATAGGTTTCACCTTTCTGGGCCGCTCCTGGCAGCGCAGCGCGCTCAACACCGAGGCCAAGCTGCTGCTGCTCACCCACGCCTTCGAGACCCTGGGCATGAACCGGGTCGAATTCCTCACCGATGTCCGAAACAGCGCCTCGCGCGCCGCGATCGCCCGCCTCGGCGCTTCCCAGGAGGGGGTTCTGCGCCGGCACATGATCATGCGCGACGGCTGGGTCCGTGACTCGGCGCTCTACAGCATCACCGGCCCGGAGTGGCCGGCCGCCAAGGAAGCGCTCGCGCACCGCCTCGCACGCCGGCCGGCCACCGCCTGAGTCCCGCTGACGCGGCTCCGCGACGGAGCGCGGTGGCTCTGTCCGGCGTCCCGGGACGACCGAGCACCACGCCTCGGCGCCCCCGGGCGGCCGCTGCTCCCGGCCGGGGGGTGGGGTGCCCGGCCCACCGCCAGGTGAACGGTGGCCATGATCGAACCGAAGTGGCGTCGTCCCTCGTTCCAAGAGGAGGGAGAGGGAGCGGCCGTGGAGGCGGGAGAGACCCGTTCGAGCCCCCCGGGGAAGGTGGTGCGGCCGGCAACCCCCGCTCCCGCTCGTGTACCGGTCGGGTCGGCGCGGCCGCGCCCCGCCCGTGTCGCTCACCTCTGCCCGGCGTCCCCCCGTCCCGGTCCGTTGTCCGGCAGGGCGCCACCCCGCTCGCCGTCGCTCTCGACGTCCCGTCCCTTCGAAGGAGCCCACCGCCATGGGAAGTCACCGCAAACCCAGCCTCTCCAGCCGGTCCCGTCTGGCCGTCGTCACCACGGCGGTGGTCGGCGGCGCGGTGCTCGCCGCCGGGACGGCCCACGCCGAGCCGACGCCCACCCTCGCCTCCGTCAAGGAGCAGGTGGACAAGCTCAACGACGAGGCCGAGCAGGCCATCGAGCGCTACAACGGCTTCCAGGAGAAGCGACAGGCGCTCCAGGGCGACGCCAACCGGATCCAGGACAAGATCGCCCGCGGCCAGGACGCGCTCAACGAACTCCGGACCTCGCTCGGCGCGGTCGCGGGCGAGCAGTACCGCAGCAACGGCATCGACCCGGGCGTCCAGCTGATGCTCGACTCCGACCCGGACGGCTACCTGGAGCGCGCGGCCGTGCAGAACCAGGTCGCCGACAGCCAGGCCGCGCTTCTCAAGAAGGCCCGCGACGCGCAGCGCCGGCTCGACCAGGACCGCGCCGAGGCCACCGCGCTGCTCGCCCAGCTCGACGCCGCGGGCGCGTCGCTGGGGGAGGAGAAGAAGCAGATCCAGGCCAGGCTCGCCCAGGCCGAGGCCCTGCTGAACAGGCTCAGCGCCGCCGACCGGGCCAGGATCAACGCCGAGGAGAGCGCCGAGAAGGCCAAGGCCGCCGCCCAGCAGGCCGCCGCCGCCGACCGGGCCTCGCGTTCCACCGAGCGCCCCGCGTCGGGGGCTCCCGCGACGGCCGCGCCGAACTCCTCGGCGGGAGCCCCGGCCGGGCCCGCCGCCGGAGCCGTCGCGCCGAGCGCCGGCGCGAGCGGCCGCGCCGCCGACATCATCAAGTTCGCCACCGCCCAGCTCGGGAAGCCCTACGAGTGGAGCGCGACCGGGCCGAACAGCTTCGACTGCTCCGGTCTCACCGGCGCCGCCTACCGCGCGGCCGGCGTCAGGCTCCCGCGGATATCCCAGGACCAGTGGAAGTCCGGCCCGCACATCGCCCGGGGCGACCTCCAGCCCGGTGACCTCGTCTTCTTCTACGACGACATCCACCACGTAGGCCTCTACATCGGCGACGGCAAGATGATCCACGCTCCGCGCAAGGGCAAGAACGTCGAGGTCCTGCCGATCAGTGTGATGCCGTACATGGGTGCCGTCCGCCCGGCCTGAGCGACGGCGGTGGCCGTGGTCTCCCGGGGGACCACGGCCACCGTCCCGGCCGGCCGGCGGTCGCTCAGCGCCGTTGCGCGGAGAGGAGCGCGGCGATGAGCTCGCGGCGGCTCCTCACACCGAACCGGGTGAAGACCGCGGTGAGGTGTTCCTGGACGGTGTAGGCGGATATGTGGAGCCGGGTGACGATCTCCCGCGTGGAGCAGCCCTGGAGGACCAGGGCGGTCACGCGGTTCTGCGCGGGGGTGAGCCCGTGGGCGGCCAGCAGCAGCGATCCGAGGTCGGTGGGGGGAGTGCGTTCGATGACCACGCAGATCTGGTCCCCCGCCGGGCCACGCAGACGGGTCGAGTGGAGGGTGAGCCAGAGGCCGTCGTCGGTCCGCAGCCGGACGGATCCGTGCCGCTCCCCGGGCTCCCGCTCCGGCGCCTCCGGTCCTCGCGCTCGGTGCGGCGACGCCAGCCGGGCTGCCACGGAGTAGACGGGCAGGGGGAGTCCCCGGGCTCGCGGCGCCGGTAGGCGGGCGAGCCACCGTTCGGCTTCCGGGTTGATCGAGACGAGTCGGAGTTCCCCGTCGAGGAGGATGACGCCGGGGGCGCCCGGTGTCGCGGGACCGTCGTACGTCACCCTCTCCCGGAGCACGCTGCCGCGCAGGCCCTCGGCCAGATGCGGGGCGATCCTCCTGAGCGTGGCCAGTTCCGGCTCGGAGAAACCGGCTTCGGCATCCGCCCGGTGCAGGCACAGGACGCCCCAGCAGTCCTGCCCGGCGATCAGGGCCGCCCGGAGCTCGTCGCCCAGCCCGAGGCCGGCCATGATCTCCCGGTAGCGGGCACTGTCGGAGCGCCGTCCCCCGGTCGCCCGGTCGAGCGAGGTGACCGTGTCCGGTCCGCGGGCGAGCGCGGTGAACTTGTTGACGTCCTCGCGGGCGAACTCGTTGTCCAGGAAGAGCGGGCCGGCATCGGCCAGCGGTTCCTGGGCGACCACCGAGGTGAACAGCAGGGTCGCGGGGTCGACGGCCGCGAAGAACGCCGCTTCGACGGGCAGGATGCCCGGCAGCCGGCGCAGCACCTCGGCGGCGAGCCCGGAGAGGTCCAGGCCGGCGTAGCAGCTGTCGATCAGCCGGTCGGCATGTCGCTGCTGGATCGCGGTGGCCACGGTCTCGACGCTACGCCGCGACGGGCGTCGGCACGAGCCCGAGCCGGCGCAGCAGGCCGAGGTCGTCGAGCCGTCCCCAGCGTTCGACGATCACGCCGTCACGGACGCGGAAGATGTTGATGCCCTTGAGGACCACGGTGCGGCCGTCGCCCGCCACGCCCATCAGCTCGCCCCGCAGGGTGCCCGAGGCGGTGAACTGCTCGACGACCAGGTCGCCCTCGCCGATCAGGAGGCCCAGGTCGGAGTGCCAGTCGGGGAACGCCGTCCGGAACATGGCGCCCGCGGCCCGCATGCCCTCCCGGTCCGGACCGACGCCCGGGGGAGGGTCGTGGTTGACGAAGTCCTCCGCGAGGTAGGTGTCAACGGCTGACAGATCACCCCTGGTGAACAGCGCGTCGATGAAGCCGGTGACGATCTGCTTGTTCTGCTCGATGGTGTCCATGTCGAACATCCTCGACGCGCCGAGCCCTGCCGGGTACCCCAATTCCTTGGGGTACCCGGCGGCCCGGTCCTCCGGGCCCTGCCCGTCGGTCTCGTCCCCCGGGCAGTGCGCCGGCCGACTCCTCCGGGCAAGGCCCGGGAACCGCACGCGTCTTCCCGACCGAACGGAGGGGCACGCAGAGTCGCGTCCGACGCCACCGGTTCGCACCGCGATCCCTGGGTGGCCACGGCCGTCGTCGGCCCTACCAGCGGTACCAGCGGCCGCGGCTGCCCGAGCCGCTCGTGCCGCGTGCGACGAACCCGATCAGCCAGAGCACGAAGACGACGATCGCCACCCACCAGAGGATCTTCAGCGCGAACCCCGCGCCGAAGAGGAGCAGGACCAGCAGCAGGACGAGAAGAAGGGGGACCACGGGCAACGACCTCCACGATCAGTACGGTTGGTTTCGACACGCGTCTGCCCGCTGTTCGGCGATCCACTCACCGGCCGGCCCCGCGGTCCGCCGACCCGGCCCCGCGCGGCTTCGGACAGCACCGCGACACGGGGCACCCTCGCCGGCGGCCCGGATGCCCAGGGCGTGTCGCCGACGGGCAGCGCCCGTCCGGGCCCCACGGCGGCTCTGCCGAGGGTGGCCCGGGTGAGTCCGCCGGCGTCGCTCACGTCGGCGGCGTCCAGGACGCCGCGCGTCACCGCCGGGCCCCGGCGGGTGTCCAGCAGGGTCCCGTCGACATCGAACAACGCAGGGGCCGGCATCAACCGTCTCCTCGTCGCTCCCGCGCCGGATGTTCCGCCGACCCCGACGCTCGGATCGCTCCCGCACGGGCCGCCGCCCCGATCGGCCCCCGTTTGCGGCCGCCGATCGGGGAAACCCGCACCTCATGACAGTTCACGAGCACGCCGCCGCTCTCGACGATCGGGCCCGTTCCAGCGGCCTCCAGCAGCGGGCAGCCCACGCGCTGGGCGCGGCCGTCGCTACGGCGCGGCAGGCGTCGGGCCGAGCGAGTACCGGTCTGAGCCGACGGCGCACCGGGCCCCGCCGCGGAACAGCCGTGGGACGAGGCCGAGAAGCGAAGTGTCCACGGCCGCTCCACGATGAACGAGAAGGAACTCGAACACGCCCTCGGTCGACGGGAGCGTGATCATGAGGAGAGTGATCATGGGTACCGTTCCCGTGCCGCCCGACCCCGACACCACCCCGGTGCCACCGTCGCCGCCCCCACTGCCCCCGACACCGCCGGAGCCGGTCGGGCCGCCCGTGCCGCCGGACCCGCCGGCGCCACCCGGAACGCCGATCCCGCCGCCCGAACCGCTACGCCCAGTACCCGGGCCGCCAAAGCCCGAACCCGAGCCGGAACCGGGACGGCCCAGTCCGCCGGAGCCACCCGACTGACGGAGCCACCCGACTGACGGCGTGCCCGCCCGGCGGAACGGCGGGGCCGTGCGGATGACAGCCGCTCCCACCAGTCCGTCCGTCGCCACGCGGTGACAGACCCTCACCGGGCCGAACGCGTAGGCTCGCCCCCGCCCCGGTCCCGGCGGGGACGGGGGCGAGCCGCTCACAGCGTGCGCGGAGCGGGCAGGAGGTCACGCTCCGCGCAGTCGATGAACTGCTCCTGGTGGTCGCCGCCGACCTGGACCAGGGCCACCTCGTCGAATCCGGCGCGGATGTGGGCCCGGACGGCCTCGACGAAGTCCGCGACGGCGTCCCCGCACGGGATCGACCCGGCGATGTCCTCCGGGCGCACGAAACCGCTCGCGCCCGCGGAGCCGGCCGTCCCCGGGAGTTCTGAGTCGACCTTCCGGCCGCCGCCGAACCACCGGAACCGGTCGTGGGCGCGCTCCACCGCTTTCGGGCGGTCCGGGTGGTAGCAGACCGGCAGCTGAAGGTCGCGGTGCTGATCGGCCGGGGCGCCCGGCACGCCCGCCCGGAGGTCGCCCACCCGGACCGCCCGGCCATCGCGATCGTCGGCGACGGCGCGATGCACATGAGCGGCCCGGCGGAGCTGATCACCGTCGCCATGTACTACCGGGAGTGGTCCGACCCGCGGCTGGTCGTCGCCGTCCTCGACGACCAGGACCTCAAGCGGATCACCTGGGAGATGCGCGGGGTGCAGGGCGCCCCGCAGTTCGGGCGATCGTTGTCGCCGCTCATGGCCGGCGGCGCTCCGGCGGCTGCTCTCGATCACCGGTGCGGAGGAGGTCTTCACGATCCGGTCCAGCCCGCACGCCGTGTACGGCGCCTTTCCCGGGCAGCCGCCGGACCCGAGGCGGTTCCCCGGGCTCAGGGGCTGCGGACCAGGGTGGCGCTGGGCGGGATCCGGTAGGCGTCGCGGTAGCGGGCCGCGAAGTGACCGGGGTGAGCGAATCCCCACTGCATCGCCACCCGCGTCACCGTCGTGGAGCCCGGGTCGGCGGCCAGCAGGTCACGGTGCGCGGCATCCAGACGTACCCGCCGCAGGTAGGCCATCGGTGTGACGTCCAGGCCTCGGCGGAAGGCGTACTGCAGTGCCCTCGGCGTGACGCGTGCGGCCGCGGCGATGTCCGCGAGGGGATGTCCAGGTGGGCGTTCGACTCGATGAACGCGATCGCCCGTCGCAGCGTCGCCGGGCCGGCCGACTCCTCGGGCGCGGGCGGCGGTGCGGCGGCGGGAAACGCGGCCACGGCGGCGGCACCCAGAAGCCGGGCCGCTTGGGACACGGCCAGCGGCGGAGCGTGCTGCACCCCGGCGAACTGCACGGCGACCAGATCGACGCACGCCCGCCACATCCGAGCTGCGGCCGGACCGACCGGACCGGTCGGGTGGGACATCAACGCCAGCGGTTCGCCGGCAAGGACTCCGGCGGCATCGCGGACGACGTCGGTGTCCACGGTGACGCTGTCGATCGTGCTGCCGGCGCTGAGCGCCGCGTACGGGACCGCGACGGGGTTGAGGACGAGGTCGCCTTCGACGGCCCGCTCCTCGCGATCGCGGCTGCTGACTTCCAGGCGTCCGGATCTGAGGTCGTTGACCACGACCCGGTCGATCGGCTCGCAGGCGAAGGAGAGCGTCCCCGGAAGGGTGATCCGGTCCACCGTGAACAGCCCGGCGTCGATGCGCTCGTGGCGCAGCAGCGCGCCCTCGCCCAGGCCCGACAGGCGCAGGCGCGAGCCGTAGGCGGCGTCCAGGAACTGCCGGGCCGCGTCCTCCTCGTGGGTGGCGAACAGCGCCCGCCGCACCGCGACCTCGTGCCCCGCGCCCGCGCTTCCCATGGGCAACCAACCACCTCGACCGATCCTGTCCCGACCATCGGCGCCACGTCCTCGGCAGGGTATTGCCAAGGCCCGCGGCCGGGCTGTCCGAAGTCTGGAGTATCGCATCACCGCTTCACCCTGCTCGCGGTGGGCCGGCCCGAGCTGGGCGGGGCTTCGCTTCTGTGCCGACGCTCGCCGGCCGATTTCGTTTTCACGGCTGCACGCGGGGTGCGCGATCGATCATGGTCGACCCAGGACTGCTGCACCCGGGGAACGGATCGGGGCGTGGGCCGCTGGTTCGGACCTCTGCCCGCCCTTTCGGAGAACACGACATGGCCCTTCACGCCGAGCCCGCCGATGCGCGGGCGGCCGGAAGCATGTGCGCGCGGATCGCGGGCCTCGCCGACGAAGCGGCGCGGCACGTGTGCGACGGCCGGTGGGACCTCTCCGGCCAGGACGTCGCCGTGGCCCGCGCGACCGCTGAGGGCCTCGCCGCCGGCACCGGCGGCAGCGGACTGCCGTGCATCGAACGCCTGGAACACCTGCGTGAGGCCCTCGCCCACCTCGCCGTCGGCACCGCCCGCACCCACGGCCGCCTCGCCTGGTTCCTCGCGCAGGCCAGTACTGTCCTGGCGCCGGTCCTCCAGTGGCGGGCCATGGCCGCCGAGCCGGGCCGGGCCTTCGGCACCCGACTCCCCGATCTCGCGGAACTCACCGACGCCGAGCACGCCGTTCGCTTGCTCCACACGACCATCACCCGTGTCGTGCTCGCCGGCAGAGCCCTCGCCGACGAGGACGGCGCGGGGTCGACCGTCTGACCCGGTCGCGTCGGCGCACCTGCGGCATTCCCCCTGGAGGATGAGCAGGACGGGGCGTGGTCCGCGGTGGGAGCAGGTGATCGTCCGGGCGCGCACCGGGAGGGGTTCACACGTCGCAGGAGCCATGTCGAGGTCCTGCCCGCGGCCGGGGCGTCGCGGCACGTGACAGTGCGTGGCACCGTCCCGGCGGAACGTGGCATCGCGCCGCGGATCGGGGGTACACGGTCCGGGCCACGCGATCCCCAGGGGAAACGGGAAGTGATGATCACGGTCCGGACGACGATGCACCTGCAGACCGATGCGCGGGAGTTGGTGCCCGTGCCCGTCGAGTGCTCGTACCGCGGCACCGATCCGTACGCGGTCCGGTTCTCCTACGACGACGATTGCGGGACGGTGCACCAGGAGTTCGCCCGTGACCTCCTGGCCGCGGGCCTCGTGTGCGGATCCGGGGACGGTGGCTGATCGTGTTCTGCCGTCTGTGGCTGCGAGGGAGTGGCCGCCCGGCTACGTCCGGCCCGCCGGGACGGCGCTCAGCGGTGTCGCGAGCGACTCCAGACTCCGCCGCTCCGCCTTCACGCCGAGCACGGCCTCGACCGCTCCGGCGGCGACCATCAGGGCCGCCCCGACGCAGAACGCGAGCGTGGTGTCCGACACCTTCCCGCTGCTCACCAGGTTGTTGAAGAGCAGCGGTCCGCTGATGCCACCGACCGCCGTGCCGACGGCGTAGAAGAAGGCGATGCACAGGGCCCTCGTCTCCAGCGGGAAGATCTCGCTGACCGTCAGGTACGCCGAACTCGCTCCGGCGGACGCCAGGAACAGCACGGCCGTCCAACAGGCCGTCATGGTGAGGGCGGAGAGCGCGCCCTGTTGGAAGAGGGCGGCGGTGCCGAACAGCAGCAGGCCGGAGCCTATGTAGGTACCCGCGATCATCGGCTTCCGCCCGACCGAGTCGAAGAAGTGGCCGAGCAGGAGCGGACCGAGGAAGTTGCCGACCGCGATCACCGCGAAGTAGTACCCGGTGTCGCCCTCCGGAACGGCGAAGAACTTGGTGAGGATCACCGCGTAGCCGAAGGTCACGGAGTTGTACAGGAACGCCTGGCCGATGAAGAGCGCGAGGCCGAGCACCGTCCGGCGGGGGTAGCCGCGGACCACGGTGCGCGCGATGGTGATGAACCCCATCGGGGGGCGCTCGCGGATGCGGATCGGGTCGCCCTCGACCGGTGGCAGGGCGCGGCCGCTCTCCTCCTCGACGATCCGTTCGGCCTCGGCCACCACCTCCTGCGCCTCGCGGGAGCGCCCGTGGGTGAACAGCCACCGCGGGCTCTCCGGGACGTGCCGGCGGACCAGCAGGATCACCAGGCCGAACACCACGCCGATCCCGAAGGCGAGCCGCCAGCCCAGGTCCGTCGCGAACAGGCTGGTGTTCAGCAGCGCGATGGAGGCGAACGCCCCGAGTGCCGCGCCGATCCAGAAGCTGCCGTTGATGACGAGGTCGATCCGGCCGCGTACCCGGGCCGGGATCAGCTCGTCGATCGCGGAGTTGATCGCCGCGTACTCGCCGCCGATGCCGAATCCGGTGAAGAAGCGGCAGACGAAGAAGAACCAGGCCGTCCAGGAGAACGCCGTGACGGCCGTCGCCGCCAGGTAGACGACCAGCGTGACCATGAAGAGTTTCTTCCGCCCCAGCCGGTCGGTCAGCCACCCGAAGAACAGGGCACCGCCGCACGCTCCGGCGACGTAGACGGCGTCGGCGATGGTGGTCACCTGCGTCGTCGAGATGGCGATGCCGCTGCCGCTCTCCGCGAGCCGGGCGGCCATGTTGCCGACGATGGTCACTTCCAGGCCGTCCAGGATCCAGACCGTGCCCAGGCCGATCACGATCCGCCAGTGCCAGCGGGACCACGGCAGCCGGTCCAGCCTCGCCGGAACGTCGGTCTCGACGACCTCGGCCCCGGGACCGACGTCCCGGTCCGGTGCGGGTCGCGGCGCTCGCGGTGAAGCCTTCGCACGTTCGGCCATGACGGGCCACCTCCATCGCAGGAACGGGACGTCCCCGCGTGTGCCCGGATCCCGGGCGGTCAACCCGGATCCGACCGGCTCCGGCGCGCTTTGTCCGCGGCGAAACGCGCATTGTCCGCCGCTCACCTGGCCCGACGCCGGGTTCGCGTTGATGGACAATCAGGCGATGCCGCACTGTCGGATCTCCACCCGGTCCCGAGAGCCTGGACGTCTCTCGGCCACCTGCGGAGAAGAGGACCTGCATGTACCTCAGGAAGATCGCGGCCGTCGGCCTGCTCGCCCTGGCGTTCACCGGCGTCGGTGTCGGAACGGCCGGTGCGGAGAGCGCCGTCATCGAGGGCGCCTACGGCTACTACGACCCCGGCAAGCACATGTTCGGCATCGGCGACACCGAACCCGACGGCAAGTACGTGTTCGTGGAATGGAACGTCGACGGGTACCGCCGGACGCCCTTCTACAACTACAATGGCAACGGCACCTGGCGCGACGTGACCGTTTCCTCGTCCCTGTGGGGACACCAGATGCAGTGGCGGATCTGCCGTCAGGGCGGTCCCTGCTCGTTCTGGAACTGGGAGCGGGTCTGACCCGGAGTGAGGCATGCGGCCTGTGCTCCGCCACCCGGTCGAGTGGCGGAGCACAGGCCGTCACGCGAGCGGGCCGTCACCCGAGAGCGGCGCTCGGCGGGTTTCCGTAGACCTCGAACTCGTAGAGCGAGTAGCCCCAGGAGGTGCCCCGCGCGGTGCCGTACAGCCGGATGTAGCGGCCGGAGCCGGACAGGCCGGTGAGGTCCTGGACGCCGCCGGTGCCGGTCGTGACGGAGCGGATCGTGCGCCAGGTGGTGCCGTCGTCGGACAGCTGGATCTGGAAGGTCCTGCCGTACGCGGTTTCCCAGCGGAGCACGACGCGGTTGACCGCCTGCGTCGAGCCCAGGTCGACCCGCAGCCACTGCGGGTCGGCGTAGGCGCTCGACCAGCGGGTGGCGCCGTCGCCGTCGGTGGCGAGGGCGGCGGGGAAGTCGGCGGTCTCGGTGCTGGAGGCGGTGGTCGGACGGTTGCGGGCCAGGTTGCCCGGTCCGCCGGTGCCGGGCCAGGCCGGGTTGTGGCCGACGGCGGTGGCGATCGGGACGAACGACGCGTACGTGGCCGTCAGCTTGGGCGAGCCCCAGGTCTGCTGGGCGAGGCCGCGGAGCGGGTACATGATGCCGGCGGCGATCTGCTCCTCGGTCTCGGCGTTGGGGTTGTCGCACCAGACGTGGATCAGCGAGCCGGGGTTCTTCGTCGGGTCGCTCAGGGTCCGGCCGCCCTGGAAGAGGTCGGGCGTCCAGGTCTCGTACATCCACCGGGTGTCGGGCTTGGCGCCGCCGAGCACGTAGTAGGTCGGGGTCCAGGACTCGTTGGCGACCCGGTGTCCGGCGGCGGCCAGCTGTTGGGGGGTGAGGCCGTAGTCGTACCAGTACTCGACCAGGATGCCGGGGTCGGGGGCGATGGTGCCGTCGCCGGCCTTGATGCCGTCGTTCCACATCCGGGTGGTCTTGCCGGCGGCCCGGACCAGCGCGTCGGACCAGTTGACGAAGCCGTAGTAGGTGTCCTTGGCGGTCGCGTTCGCGCCGTAGTGGGCGCGGGCGTAGGCGAGCAGTTGCGGGTAGCGGCTGTAGTCGTCGACGTACTCGTCGGCGCCGATGTGCCAGTAGGGGGCGGGGAACAGCGGCAGGTACTCGTCGAGCAGGTCCTTGATCAGCGTGTAGGCCGCGGGCTTCGAGAGGTCGATGAAGGCCGGGTCGGCCGTGCCGGAGCTGGTGCGCAGGGCGAGTTCGGGGTGGGCGGCGAGGATCGGGTTCATGTGCCCGGGGGTGTCGATCTCGGGGACGATCGTGACGTGGTACTTCCGGCCGAGGGCGACCAGGTCGGCGATGTCCTGCTTGGAGTAGTGGTCGGCGGAGACGATCTCCGGGTGGGTGGAGCTCTCCAGCCGGAATCCGTAGGTGTCCGACAGGTGGAAGTGGAAGTAGTTGAGCTTGAGGTAGGCCAGTTCCTTGATGTGCTGCTTCACCCAGTCGACGGTGAAGAACTTCCGTCCCTGGTCGATCATCAGCCCGCGTTCGGCCTTGGCCGGCCAGTCGACGGCCGTCCCGGCCGGCACGGTGGCCGACTGGTGGAGCAGTTGGAGGAGCGTCCGGGTGCCGTTGAACGCGCCGGTGGTGGTGCCGGCCTGGACGGTGACGGTCGTGGCGACGGTCAGCCGGTAGCCCTCGGCGGGCAGCGCGGTGTCGCCCAGGGTGAGGGCGATGTCGCCCGGGCCGGCCGCGCCGACGAGCACCGGGACGTGACGGCCCTCCAGCTGGCCGAGGTCGTCGGCGAAGGTGGCGGCGTCCTCGGCGAGTTGGGCGCCGTGGGCGGGGTCGAGGACGATCCGGCTCGCCGGGGTGAAGGTGAACGAGCCGCTGCCGGCGGTCCATTGGCGCAGCGCGGGGACGGTCTGCGGCGCCGCGGCGGCGGTGGTGCCGGTGCGGGCGGTGCCGGGGGCGGGGGCGGCGGAGGTGGTGGCACGGTCGGCGGACGCCGTACCGGGGAGGACGAGGGCCGTCGCGGTACAGACGGCCACGGTCAACAGCCTGAGCAGTCTCATGGGGAGCTCCGGAGGCAGGCGGGGGAGACCCGGGGGACGAAGGGTCGGAGGCGCGGTGCGGTGCGGTGTGGCATGGCGCGGACCGGGGCGGGGCGGAACGGCCGGGCCGGGCGCCGACGCGATCCACGATGGTCATGGCGCGGATGCGGGAGGCGGGCACGAACTGGCACCAGTGCAACGCAGATTCGGCGATCGGGTCAACTAGTGCTCGGAAATCGGCTGGATCGCGCATGATTGAGCACGGCTGTTGACGCCGGACGGAGCCGCCGGACCCGGCCCGGTGGGTCGCCCCGCCGCTCGTCGCCCGGCGGCCGCCGTCGACCCCGGCACGGGGTGGTTCGCCGCCGGCGGGCCTGTCGACCGGACGCCACCGAGGCGGGGGCGGGGAGATCGACCGCGGGTGTGACCCACACGGTGGACTGGACCAATTCTCGGACCTTTCCGGCCGCGGGACGGCGGCCCGACGCCCTCGGGCGCCGACGCCCTCGGGCGCCGACGCCCTCGGGCGCCGACCGGCCCGGGGTCGGAGCAGCCCGGGGTCAGAGCAGCCCGCGGCGGCGGGCCTCGGCGACCACCTTGGTGCGGCTGTTGACGCCGAGTTTCGCGAACATGTGCACCAGGTGCGACTTCACGGTGGCCTCGGAGATGGTCAGCGCACCGGCGATCTCGCGGTTGGTGTCGCCGCGGTCGAGGCACTGGACGATCTTCAGTTCCCTCGGTGTCAGGGCAGCGGCGGGCCGCTGCATGTGGGCCAGCAGCCGTGAGGCGACCGGGGACGCGAGCACCGTCTCGCCCGCGGCGGCCGAGCGGATCGCCTGTCGGAGGGTGTCGGGACCGGCGTCCTTGAGCAGGTAGCCGGTCGCACCCGCCTGGACGGCGCGCAGGATGTGGGCGTCGGTCTCGTACGTGGTCAGGATCAGCACGTGCGGCGGGTCCGGCAGCGCGCGGATCGTCTTCGTCGCGGTGACGCCGTCGTCCTCGCCCAGGCGCAGGTCCATGACGACCAGGTCGATGTCGCCGCGTTCCGCGATGCGCACCGCCTCCGCCGTGGTGGCCGCCTCACCGCGCACGTCGAGGTCGTCGGTGGCCGACAGCACGGCGCGCAGACCGGCGCGCACCACGGGATGGTCGTCGACGAGCAGCAGTCGGATCATCCGGAGATCCCCATCAGGTGGTCGGAGGCAGGTGCCGCGTGCGGGCCGTCGATCGCGAGGGTCGGCGCGGGTGCGCCGGCCGCGATGCCGGCGGGGTGAGGGGTTGCGCGGTGGACGGCGGTGGGCTGCGCGGTCGACGGTTCGGCGGCGCGTGCATCGGGGACGGTGGCGCGGATCGCGGTGCCGCTGCCGGCTTCCGACTCGACGGTCAGTTCGCCGCCGCTTTCGAGGATGCGGGCCTGCATGGCGGTGAGGCCGTATCCGGAGCCGTCCGGCCGTTCGCCGACGGTCGCGGGGTCGAAGCCGCGGCCGTCGTCGACGATGTCCACCGAGACCTCGTCGTCCTGGAAGGTCAGGGTCACCGTGGCGCCGCGTGCCGTGGCGTGCTTCCTGGCGTTGGACAACGCCTCCTGCGCCGCGCGCAGCAGGGCGACCTCACCGGCGAGGGCGATCCGACGGGGCGTCCCCTCGACGGTGAGGGTGGTGCACAGGCCGAGCGCGGTGGAATCGGCGACCTGCGCGGCCAGTGCTTCGGTCAGCCCGCCTTCGGAGAACGCGGCCGGATCGAGTCCGCGCACCATCCGCCGGGTTTCGGCGAGCGCTCCGGTGGCGGTGTCGAGAGCGGTTCTGAGCTGGGCGATCCGCTCCTCCGAGTCCTGGCTCCGGGCCGGTGGGAGCGCGGCGCGCAGGAGCAGGATGACGCTGGCCAGGCTCTGGCCGACGGTGTCGTGGATCTCGCGCGCCAGGTGTTCGCGTTCGGCGAGCCGCCCGGCCTCCCGTTCCCGCTCGACCAGTGCGGCCTGGGCGGCGGTCAGCTCCGCCACCAGGCGGGCCCATTCCCGGAGGTGGCGGCGGATCCGGCGGTACGCGGTCACCAGCGCGGCCGCGACGGCGAGGCCGATCGTCCCGCCCAGGAGCGCGTCGGAGACCGTCCCGCCCACGTGCCGTCCCATGGCCACGCCGACGCCGGTGACGACCGACCAGATCGCGCCGGGAATCCAGGTGTCGAGCCACGGCCGAGGGGAAGGGTGGGAATGGGGGGAGTCCATCGCGCCTCCAGAACGCTGTTGCGGAAATCGGGTGTTCTCCCGAGGCGGCCCGTACACCTTTCGATGGATGGCGGCGCTCCCTCGAAGGATGGGGGGAAAGACCCGTCGGGTTGTCGATGTGCGGGCGGGACGGGCGGGGACATGATGGCGCCCATGTTCATAGCCCTTCGAGATGTTCGCCACGCCAAGGGTCGCTTCGCGCTCATCGGTTCGGTGATCGCGATGATGACCTTCCTGGTCGTCGCGTTGTCCGCGTTGACCAACGGCCTGGGGGACGCGACCGCCTCCGCCGTACGACAGTTGCCCGGCGAATCGGTGGTGTTGCAGTCCGCGGTGGCGGGGCAGAAGCCCGCGCTGACGCGGAGCGCGCTCGACGACTCCGCCCTGGCCGCGCTGACCCGCGAACCGGGCGCCTCCCGGCTCGGCGTCACCACCAGCCGCGTCGAGGTCGACGGTCAGGCCGCCGCGCTGACCGTCTTCGGCGCGGATCCCGCCCTGATGCCGCCCCTCGTCATCGGTGCCGCACCGGGGGAGGGCGCGATCGTCCTCAACGCCGAGTCCGCCGAGGACCTCGGCGTCGGCGTCGGCTCCACCGTGACCGTGTCCGGCAAACAGCTGACCGTGTCCGGGCTCGGTGACACGCGCACGTTCCTGGGCACGCCGGTCGGTTACACCACCGTCGACTCCTGGCGCGGGCTGGTGTACGGCCAGAACGTGGGTGCCGTGGTGCTGAACGCGCCCGCGCCCGCGGTGCCCGGGACGACGGCGCTGCCGATGGAGAAGATCACCGACGCGGTACCCGGTTTCAGCTCGGAGAACTCCTCGCTGATGATGATCCAGGGCCTGCTGTTGGCCATCTCCGCGCTGGTCGTCGGCTCCTTCTTCGCCGTCTGCAGCGCGCAGCGACTGCGGCAACTGGCCGTCGCGCGGGCCATGGGCGCCAGTCGCCGCTACCTCCTGCGGGACGGACTCGGGCAGGTGCTGCTGGTGCTGGGGCTCGGTGAGGCCGTCGGCGGGTCGCTCGGCGTCGCACTGGCGTTGGGCGTGTCCTCTCCCCCCATGACGATCACCGCTTCGGGCCTGGCGGTACCCCTCGTCGGCATGGCCGTCCTCGGCACGGCGGGCGCGCTGTTCACCATCCGCAAGGTCGTCTCGGTCGACCCGCTGATCGCCCTGTCCGCCTGAATCGTCCGTGACGGCCACGGCCCTTTCCCCCACAAGGAGTTCAGCATGAGTCTGGTTCTGTCCGACGTCACCCTCAGCTATCCCGACGGCGACGGCCGTCTCACCGCGCTCGACCGGATCGACCTGACCGTCGAGGCGGGCGAGTTCGTGGCCGTCACCGGTCCGTCCGGCTCCGGCAAGTCCAGCCTGCTGGCTGTCGCGGGCACCCTGGTGGCACCCGACTCCGGTACGGTCCTCGTCGGGGGCGTCCGGACGGCCGACCTCTCGGCGGCCGAGCGGGCCCGGGTCCGCCGCGACCACATCGGCTTCGTCTTCCAGCAGGACAACCTGCTCCCGCCCCTCACCGCCCTTGAGCAGGTGCTGCTGGCCGTGGACCTGCGGAAGGGCGGCAGGCGGGCGCATCGGACCCGGGCCATGGAACTGCTGGAGCAGGTCGGCCTCGCCGACGCGGCGGATCGCCGCCCCCACCAGCTGTCCGGCGGCATGCGGCAGCGCGTCAACATCGCCAGGTCCCTGATGGGTTCGCCCTCGCTGCTGCTCGTCGACGAACCCACCTCGGCCCTGGACCGGGAGCGCGGCCGGCAGATCATCGCCCTGCTGGCGGGGCTCGTCCGCGAACGCGGCGTCGCCACCGTGGTGGTCTCCCACGACCTCGACGCCCTCGACCCCGGCAACCGCACGGGTGTCGACGCCACCGCCTCCATCGCGGACGGCCGCATCCTGCGCGTCGAGCGGCACCGCAGCCACGTCGGCGCCCGCTTCGTCGAAACGGCCGGATGAGGGCACCGGGGGGTCCGGACGGACGGGCGGCGCCGGCCGCATCGCGGGGTATCGCCCGTGTCGCGGGGGTGCGGGCCTTGGTCGGCCCCGGGCGCGCCGGGCCGACGTCCCGCGCCGGTGACCGCTCGTCGGCCCGGCGACCGCGCGGGATCGCCGCGGTCCCCCTGCCAGCCTCGGACCGGACCTCGGGCCGGACCTCGGACCGGACTTCGGGCCGGGCCTCGGTGTCCGGCCGAACCTGTTCATGAAGCACCCATCTCCCGGAGCTGCGCCCACGGCGCGCGGCAGCGGCCGCGCCGGTCACCGTGTGGTCGAGCGCGAGCCGCTTCCGGGAGAGAGTGCGGAGGCGGCCCCGGAGCCCGGGAGGATGCGCAATCGTGATCCAAGAGGGCGGCGGGCAACGGCCAGGTGGGGCCGCCCGCCGCCGGATCAGGTGATGTCGCCCGTGCGCGCGCCCGCTGCGGGAGGTGCCCCCTCGGGGCTCGCCGGGGCGGCGCCCCGAGGCCCCGCCGACGGCCTGGCGCCCGCTTGGGCCGGACCGGGCTGCCCGCCCGGTACGCGGGTGTCAGGGGAGGACGCGGGGGTGTCGAGCCCCGTGGCGGGCGTTCCTGCGGCGGAGGCGGTGGGTGGCGAGGAGCCCGGCGGCGAGCAGCGCGCCACCTGCGGTGAGGACGAGTGGTGAGGGGCCGGAGGAGCCGGTCGCCGCGAGGCGGGGTTGGTCGTTGTCGGTGTCGTCGGTGTCGGCTTCCGTGGGGATGTCGTTCATGGCCGCGGGTGTGGAGGAGGGTGCCGCCGCCGCAGTGGTGGCGGATACCGGTGTCGTCGGTGGAGCGGGTGCCGGTCCGGTGGTGGAGGGTCGGACGGGTGGGGGTGGTGTGGTGGTCTTCGGTGAGGTGCCGGACGGTGGTGCGGAGGGTGTCGGGGAGGAGGGGGAGGGTGCGGTGGTGACAGCGGACGGTGCGGTGGCGGCGGGGGGCGGTGTGGCGGTGGTGGTCGGGTTGGCGGTGCTGGGTGGGATCGGGGTGATGGAGATGTCGTCGTAGTAGAGCACCACGGGGGGCAGTCCGCTGCTGACGTGTCCTTTCTTGGTCTGCCAGTTCGGTCGGTACATGCCGATCTTGTGGTAGGGGACGGTCTCCTTGTGGAAGTTGTTGGTTCCCTGGTGGGAGCCGACTTGGGTGCCGTCGAGTTTGGCGATGATGGTGCCAGGTGTGGTGGGGGTGGACCAGGTGATGTCGATGGTCCATTGGTTCCAGTGGCCGAGTCGCACGGGACCGAGGTCGTACTGGGTGCCGCTCACGGTGACGAACAGGATCCACCGGTCGGCCCTGACCATGAGGACGAGCGGGGGTCCGGTGGTCGCCCCGCCGTGCCACTGGGACACGAAGGTCCCGTACTTGTAGGTGACCCAGTCCTGTGGCAGGTAGTTGGAGAAGGAGTAGCGGTAACTGCCGTAGGACAGGTGGCTTGTGGCGATTTCGGCGCGGTAGGAGTCGCCGTCGTCGGCCAGGGTGAACCGGCCGGCCCTCCCGGCGTGACCGCCGGGCGCCGCGACGACGTCCACCGCGCCCTTGCCGGCGAGGCCCTTGCGGGGCCACGCGGTGATGGCGCCGGACTCGAAGCCGTCGTCGAAGGGGATGGTGGTGGGCGCCGCGGTGGCGGCGGGGCCGACGGAGGTGGCTCCCACGGCCACCAGGGTGGCCAGGAGCGCGCCGACCCGGCGAGCGCGGTGGTGAGGCTGGAACATGGACCGTCCTGGAGTGGAGGGGCGAGG
>NZ_JBHYYB010000116.1:0-17104 GCF_042752535.1 Kitasatospora sp. NPDC059327
AACTGGTCCGGCAGTTCCCACGACGGGGATGCTCCGTCGTGGGCGTGCCAGACCCAGACGAACCCCGCGGCCTGGGCGACCGGCACCAGTTGGAGGCTGGCCCGGGGCGGTTGGCCGTAGGGGGTCTGCGCACAGGCTCCATCGGGGCCGAAAGCGAACTTGTGGAAGGGACAGACCAGTAGTTCCCCGTCCACTGTGCCGCCGACTCCGAGGTGGGCACCCAGATGGGGACAGTACGGACGTACCGCGCGCAGGACTCCCCGCGCGGTCCGGTACACCACGATGTCCTGCCCCATGAATGGCTTGGTGAGGACGGTCTTCGGCTTCCATTCGGTGGCGGGCCCGACGCAGAACCAGCCGTTCGGGTAGGGCAGAAGCGAGTCGGAGCTGTCCTCGGGCCAGACCTGGTCACGGGTAGGACGAATACGCATGGCGGGTCCCCTCGAAAGGTGGATGGGAAGAACGCGAGCGTTGATGGGTGGGAAAGCAGCTGCGGAAGCGGCCGGGAGTGCGCTCTGCTGTACCTCCCGGCCATCGGAGCGGCGGACGGTCCGGCGGCACGTGTTAAGCAGAAGCACATTCAGCCCTGGGTTGCTCCGTCGGCCGAGTCAGTGGACATCAAGGGCTTCCCAGGTTCAGGCGAGGAGTTCACTCACATCAGACACCCGCTCCTGGGCACCGGCCAGAGACATGTGGCCATGGTTCCGTGCACGCGTTGAACGCCCGGGAGTCGACACCGAACCAC
Organism: Kitasatospora sp. NPDC059327; assembly: GCF_042752535.1. Taxonomy (NCBI): domain Bacteria; kingdom Bacillati; phylum Actinomycetota; class Actinomycetes; order Kitasatosporales; family Streptomycetaceae; genus Kitasatospora; species Kitasatospora sp. NPDC059327. Next base: position 746 of record NZ_JBHYYB010000116.1, read on the forward strand.
GACGAACCGGATGAATGACAAGCTCAGCTTGACTCTGAAGCTTCTATGGATCGTCAAGCTGTAGGAGACGACCCGAGAGCATCATCGAACGCGACCGGATCAGACCATGGAGAACCAGCTGAGCTCGCGTTTGACCCGCAGGCCAACCGAGGTGGGGTTCTGGCGCGGTGAACTGCACCATGGAAGAATCGCGGTCCTTGATCATGTGGTGATGCCGCGGGGGATGCGTTGCGGAGATTGGGAAGCAACGCTGCTTCAGCTCAGTCGTCGCGAGACTTGGTGCTCGCCTTCGTCAGCGATCTCGGGGCGGCCGGCAGCGCGATGCGCGAGGCATTCCCTGCGCTGGAGCGGCTGGCTGACGTGCTGGTGCTTGCCCGCTCGGCGCGGATCGGCCGCAGTGGTGAGGCTGGCAGGTACTCGTATCTGGTGCACGGCAGGGGTTGTCGAATGATCGGCCCGGGCGGGGTCGATGTCGACGTGGACTTCTTCGGCGGGGTGATGGCCTTCGACTTCTGGCGTCTACGGTGCTACGGACAGAGCCTGCCCACGCCTGTCGACCTCACGACGGAAGAGCTGCGGGCGGCGGTCGAGAGTCTGAAGGATGTCCTGGCCGAGGTGAGTCCCGGGTGGTTCACGGTGTCCGGCACTCATGACGGACTTGCCGGGGCTGACGTATCCGGCGCCTGACTCAACCGGCCCTCCCTTTCGTTGCAGCTCAGGAACTGTCCGCGGCCTGCCCCGATCGTCTGGGCTCGGTGCCATTCTTGTGGTGTGCGGGGCGGGCTGGGAGCGACGGTGGCGGTACTGCAGGGCCACGACGCCATCGGCGGTGATCCGCGCCGCCCGACCGGCACCGCCTCCGCACGGGCCCGGGAAGTTCGGATGGCCTACGGGAGCCGGCTCGCGCAGCCGCTCCCGGGCGAGGGCGAGGGCGAGGGCCTGGACGGCGTTGTCGCGTCGGCGGTTGTCCCCTTCGTCGTGGCGGCCGTGCAGCTGGCCACGGTTCGGCGTCGTGGGCCGTGCCGAGTTCTTCGAGAAGGCCCCACTGGTCGCGAAGCGGGCTCACGGTCGTTCCTCCGGGAGCAGGTCGGCCCTCAACGTGCCGAAGCCCGGAGCCGGTCGGGGCACCCCCTCCTGTGTCCCGGTTCGGCTCGTGCACACCCGCCCGCGCCCACGATCGGTGGACGAAGCTCGGCTTTGCGGGCCGCGGTCACGGGCTCTACGCGCCGGTGATCAGCACGTCGTGTACATGCTTCGCTATGTCCAGGCCGCGCGGTCTCGCTTCCGAGGGCGCGGGGGCGGGCGGGCCCGGGGTGTTGATGTTCACTTCGTAGGCCACCTGTACGAGCAGGTTGTCGATGCGGAACATCACGTGGGCGTACCCGTAGTCCTTGCCGGTCGGGTTGGCCAGGCAGAGGTCGTCGGCGAAGTCCTGGAGTCGTGCGGCGCTTCCGTAGAAGGAGTTCGTGCGTTCCTTCTCGAAGGCGGCTGATCCGTGGGCGCCGGATGTGAACCGGAAGAGGTCGATGTCCACCTCGGCGCCCCAGGGATGGTTGGACCAGTAACCCTGGGTGGCCCATCGACAGGTGTGGGACTCCGCGATGCCGGTGAATTGGCCGGCGCCGACCGCCTCGTTGTCCTCCTTCCCGGTGTCCATGTCGGGAATGATGGCGCCGGACCGGCTGCCCACCGCGGCGCAGATCTCCGGGATCGCGCGGTAGCGCACGGCGACCGTCGGGGTCGGCGTGGGTGTCGGCGTCCATGTCGGGGTCGGTGTGGGCGTCGAGGTGGGTGTCGGGTCGAGGGTTGCGGAGGCTGCGGCCGGGGAGTTCGCCGCGTCCGGCCGCTGCCCGGTGGATCCGCGGTCGTGGAAGAGCGCGTAGGGGAAAGCGGCGGCGGCGAGCAGGAGGGGCGCGACCACCGCCACCACGGTGGTGCGCCGTGAGAGCCGCCTGGACGGTGGGTCAAGGGCTTCGGTGGGTAGGGCTCTCGTGCGCGGTGGGTCATCAGGGGGTGTGATCTCGGTCGCGGTGGCGGCGGCTCGCAGTGCCGCGTCGGCGCCGGCCGCGTCGAGGCGCCGGCCGGGATCCCGTGCCAGCAGACCCGCGATCGTCGGCGCCAGCATCCCCGCGCGTGTCATCGGCTCGGGGTCACGGGTCATGACCGCCGCGAGTACGGTCGCCACGTCGTTCGCGGTGAACGCGGGTCGTCCTTCGACGGCGAAGTAGAGCGTGGCGCCCAGCGACCACAGGTCCGCCGCAGGACCCGGTTCGGCTCCGGCGAGGCGCTCCGGGGCGACATAGCCGACTGTGCCGAGCAAGGCCTTCGTCTGGGGAGCGGTGGCGCCGGTGACCGACGCGATGCCGAAGTCGGTGAGTACCGGCCGGTCCTTGTCGTCGAGCAGTACGTTCTGCGGTTTGACGTCGAGGTGCAGGACGCCCTCGTCGTGTGCCGCCGACAGTGCGTCGAGGAGCCGTGCGCCGACCTCGGCGGCCCGGCGCGCACTCAGCGGGCCGTTGGTCCTGACCTCTTGGTCCAGGGTCCGGCCGGCGATGAACCGCATGACGATCCATGGCTGTCCGTCCTCCTCCAGGACGTCGTGAACCGCGACGATGCCCGGGTGTTCGAGGCGCGCGATCGCCCTGGCCTCACGCATCGCGCGTGCCCGCAGTCTGGCGCGTTCCTCGGCGTTGAGGCCGTCCGGCAGGTGGAGCGCTTTGACCGCGACCGCGCGGTGCAGTTTCCGGTCGTACCCGCGCCAGACGGAGCCCATCCCGCCCGTGCCGATGGGCTCGTCCTCAAGCGCGTACCGGCCGTCGGCGAGGCTCCTTTGTCCGCTCACGGCCAAACCCTACAACGGCTCATGACGTGGGGTGAGTTGTTGGCGAGACTGGGGTGGCGGGTGATTCCGCGGGGCGCGGACCGTTCGCCGTTCGCCGGCTCGGGGAGCGGTCACGTGCGGGAGGCCAGGTCGTACGCCGGTTTCTCGGCCGCGGTCGGTGGGACCGGTGGCCCTCCGAGGTGGCCGGGGGGTGGGGGCAGTCTGGTCGGTCTGCGTGCTGTCGTCGCTCGTGGTTCTCGTGGTTCTCGTGGTTCTCGTGGTCTTGGCCCCGGGGCAGGAGATCTTGCGGCGGGCCTGGCCCCAAGTGCGGTGGTCGTACCTGCCGGTGCCGAAGGATTTCCGGTCTGCTGGCTGGTGGGATCGTTGACCGGGGAACGGGGTGGGTCGCCGTCCGCGGGGGAGTGGTGTGTGCGCTGCGAAAGGGATGTGAGTGTGCGTGGGCCGCGGGCGGTGAGCGAAGAGCGGCATGTCGCCGCGTGACGAGCTGGTGAAGGGGCTGGATGAGCTGACGTGCGGTGGCTGGTACGACCCGATCCTCGCGAAGTGGATGTCGGCGCGGGCGGTGCCCGGGCGGCGATCGACGAGGGGTTCCGCCCCCGGGGCACGGTCAGGTCGGGAGCGGGCGTTCCGGTGGTGGTCCGCCGGCGTGCTGACCGGGCCGCCGGGTGCACAGCGGCGCGCCGTCGTGCCCGGTGATGACGTCGGCGAGGACCTGCTCGACGTCGAGCAGGTGCCCGCGCCGGTGCCGCACCGCCGGGCGGGCCGAGGGGAACGGCACCGCCTGGTCGGATCCTCACCGCACCGCGCGCCGAACGATGGGGAGTGCCCCGTTCGAGGGAATCCCGCGTCGTCGGTCCGGTTCTCACCGCGCCCGCGACGGTCGCTTCGAGGGGTGTATCTGCGGGTCGGGGGTGGTGAGTTCGGGCACGCTCTCCCAGGTGATCTCCGTCCGCTCCAGCCGCTGCTCCCCGACGGCGGTCGCCCGCTGGGCCGGGCGATCCGCTCGCGCGGGTGGGCCGCTCGTGCGGGTGAGCCGCTTCCTCGCGGCCGACGGCCTTCGGGGCATGACGGGTGTGCGGGGGAGTCGGTTTCCGGCCGGATGGGGCCGGGGGCCGGTCATGGGCGGCTTGGTGAACTTCCGGGCAAGTGATGGAGCGGCTACGCTGCGTGGCGGCGGGTGGCAGGGTACGGGCGCGTGGGGCGGCCGGGGCCGGCCGCCGTTCGGGAGGAATGTCGCGTGACAGAGTCGGGTGTGTCTCACTTCTACATCGCCTACCGGCAGACGGGGCCGGAGCCGGGCGGCATCGCGGTGCTGGAGGCGGCCACCGGCCGGATCAGGGCGACCCAGGCCCTGATGGGTGCCCGCGGCCTGGCCGCCCGGTCCGGCGGCGCCGCCACCAAGCTGTACGCGCTGTCGGAGGGAGGCCACAACGTCAGCGCGGTCGACACCCGGACCCTGGAGGCGGACACCCTCCACTCCGACCAGGAGAGTCCGTCGACGACGGACGTGGCGGTGAACGCCGACGGCAGCCGTCTGTTGCTGGCCCAGGGCGTGGTCGTGTTCGAGCTGGACACGGCCGAGGGGAAGGAGGTGGGGGACCACGCCGTCCCCCAGAAGCCCGTGTTCGGCTCATGGGCGACCATCGCGCTGTCCCCGGACGGCAAGCGCCTCTACCTGGGCCGGCAGGGTCAGAACTCGAACCGGAAGGAGACGCCCTGCGTGCTGGCCATGGACGTCCCCGAGCGGGCACCGGAAGGGAGCGACGCGCGGGACGACAACGCGGAGGAGACCGATCCGGGTCCGGGGCAGGTGGTCGACATCGCCGCCCCCGCCGAGAAATACCGCGGCGTCCGGATCCTGCTCAGCGCCGACGGCGCCACCTTGTACGCGTTCGTGCCCCATCAGGACGACCCGCTGGTGGCCATCGACACCGCCACCATGACCGTCACCGCCCGCGCCCAGGGCTCCGCCCCGACCGCCCTCGCGGCCTCCCCGGACGGCACCCTCCTCTACGCCGTCCACGCCGACCGCGCGGGCAGCGTCCTCAACGCCGCCGACCTCACCGAGACCGGCACCTTCCCCAGCGCCCCGGACGGGGCCCCGGCCATCGCCGTCGCCCCCGACGGCACCGTGTGCGTGGCCTACTCCGACCACACCTGCGCCGTGATCGCCCCCGACGCCTCGGAGGCGTCCGTTCCCGCCCGCCTGGCCGGCGCACCGCTGGCCGTGGTCACCGCCGCGGCCGGCGAAGCCGACCCCCAGACCCAGCCCGAGTACGTCGGCCAGTACCGGCGCGGCGCCATGCCGCGCCGGTACAACGAGAACTCCGACGGGCACGGCATGTGGTCCACCGACGTCACCTGCGAGCAGGGCACCTTCGTACCCGCCTACGACAAGGTCTACGAGGGCTCCTACACCCTCACCGACGGCGTCGGCGTCTGGCGCAAGGCCGTCCTCGGCGGCGGCGAGAACAAGAAGTTCTACCGCATCCCGTCCTGGGACAACCTGATCGTCGACGGCGACGACGTCACCTGGCTGTAGGCACGACGGTGTCCTGGCGGGCACGGCCCGGTGGCAGGCACGCATCGCTGCCACCGGGCCGGTCCGGGCCGAGCACGCCGACCGGTCCAGAGTCTTCCTCGGCGGTCTCGGCGCGACCCGCAGGACCGGGAGAACCCGACTCCGGAGCGCGTACGAACGCGCTCAGCGGGTCCTCTCCGAGGTCGACGCCGCCAGTAGCACAGTCCCTGACGAGAAGTCAGCACGAGGATCACAGCGGCCCGGTGGACCGAGACCGACAACCTTATCCGGACCGTCACGGACCGCCTCCCGCGTGGCGAGCCCCCGCCCGGCGGGAAGGCGACGTCAACGCCTCCGGCACCCGCCGCGAGGAACTCCTCCTCGGCACACCCGCACCCCCGCGGCCTGGACCCCGCGCCGCGCCCTGGGCGGCCTCGACCGCCAGTCGGCCGCGGAACTGCTCCTGAACCGCCTGAAGCGGACCACCGGCAGCGCCGAACTCCTGCGCCGGGTGACGACCACCTCCCCGGCTCCCCGACTGAACCGAAGCGGCGTCACCAGAGGCGCCACACCGGCTCGGACCACGACCGCCACCACGACCCCGCTACTCCAGGCCGTCGCCCCGAGGACGCGGATCGTCGCCCCCACGGCAGCCCCGACACCCGCGCACCGCCCGCGCACCGCCGATCGCTGGTGCCGTCTGACGGCTCAGGCGGCCGGTTCCGCCCCGAGACAGGTCGCCGGTCCGGCTTCGTTCGTCCGCGTCGAACGGCCACGAACGGGCGCCCCACATCGGATGGCCGTCGAGCGCGGCGCGGCACCGAGCCGGCCTTGGAGGAAGCTCCATATTCGGTCGCGAGGCGCGACTGTCGAGTGAGAGGTATTGACCGCCTCGCCAATGCTTTCTACATTCTGTTGCGTCTCGGTGCGGAATCCAAGTTCCGCATCGTGGATCCACTCATGGGTCGGACCTGCTCGCCGCGGGTTCCGGCAGGTGGGCGACGGCACCGTCGTCCACCAGGGTCGTCCCAACGTCGCCACGTCCCGCACCTCGGTCGTCGTTCCCGGGCCCGAAACACCATGAGATGTGGAGGAGAGCCATGGGACGTCGGACAGCGCTCGCGGAGCCCGAGACGCCACCGCACCCCGTTGACGAGCTGCTGCCGGCCGGTCGGATGTCGGCCGTCGCGCTCCAGCACGTCGCCAGCATGTACGCCGGCGTGGCCGCGCCGCCGCTGATCATCGGAGCCGCGGCCGGCCTCACCGCCGCCCAGCTCACCACCTTGTTGGCTGCCAGCCTCTTCATCGCCGGTATCGCCACCCTGCTCCAGACGCTCGGTCTCTGGAACGTCGGCTCACGACTGCCGTTCGTCAACGGCGTCTCGTTCGCCACGGTCTCGCCGATCCTGGCGGTCGTCGCGGCGAAGAAGGACGCCGCACTGCCGCTGATCTTCGGCTCCACCATCGTGGCGGGGCTGTTCTGCTTCCTGCTGGCGCCCGTCTTCTGCCGCCTGGTCAGATTCTTCCCGCCGGTGGTCAGCGGCACGGTGATCACCCTGATCGGCATCTCGCTGCTACCGGTGGCCGGCAACTGGGCGCAGGGCGGCAGTCCGTTCGCGCCGGGCTACGGCTCGCCCGCCAATCTGGGCCTGGCGGGGCTGACCCTGCTCGCGGTGCTGGTCTTCAACCGGTTCCTGCACGGGTTCCCGCAGCGGATCTCGATCCTGCTCGGCCTGCTGGTCGGCACCCTGGCGGCGATCCCGCTCGGCAAGGTCGACGCGAAAGCGCTCGGCAGCCTGCCGCTGTTCGAGCTGCCGCACCCGTTCGCCTTCGGCGCGCCGCGGTTCGAGGTGGCCGCGATCATCTCGATGCTGGTGGTGATGGTCGTCTCGATGACCGAATCCACCGCGGACATGATCGCGCTCGGCGAGGTGGTCGAGCGGCCGGCCGACGACCGCACGATCGCGGGCGGTCTGCGGGCCGACGGGCTGGCCACGGCGTTCGGCGGGGTGTTCAACGGCTTCATCTGCTCGGCGTTCGCGCAGAACATCGGGCTGGTGGCGCTGACCAGGATCCGCAGTCGGTTCGTGGTCGCCCTCGCCGGGGTCTTCCTCATCGTGATGGGTCTGGTGCCGGTGGTCGGCGCGCTGGTCTCGCTGGTGCCGCAGCCGGTGCTCGGCGGGGCGGGAGTCGTGCTCTTCGGGTCGGTGGCGGTGGCGGGCATCCGTACCCTCGGCAGGGCCGACCTGAGCACGGGGTCGAACGCGATCATCGTGGCGGTCAGCCTCGCCTTCGGGATCTTCCCGATCGCCTTCCCGGACTTCTACCACGCCTTCCCGGAGCAGGTCGCGACCGTGCTGCAGTCGGGTATCTCGGTCGGCTCCCTGCTGGCGGTCACGCTGAACCTGGTCTTCAACCACCTCGGACGCGGCCGCGACGTCCCACCCGCGTCCGCGCCGAAGGAGCTGATCAACGCGCCGGGCCGGGTGGACGAGCCGGCCTGACCTCCGGTCGGGGGGCGAGGCACATCCGGTGACCTCGCCCGCCGACCGGATCACCCGGTCGACCACCCCCGGTTCGTGATCACGACGGTGGGTGCCGGCAGGTGTCCGCCGGCGCTCGGCGACCGGTCAGGGCCCGGGGCGGGCTTCAGGCATCCGCGGATCCGGCTCTCTCGGCCCCGTCCCCCCCTCGTCGTCCACGCAGCTGTCGAGGAGCGGTGGTTTTCCGGAGTTGGCGCCCGCGGGCGCCACGGTGGGAGGATCGCTGCCACGGCCGCTCGGCCGGGACGGATGTGCGGGGGCGGGACCGATGGGCGAGGCCGACGAGGGCCGCGAGAACGCGCTGGCGTACGGGCAGCGGATGAAGGCCCTGTTCGAGGCATGCGCAGGCCCGCCGAACGTCACCCAGAAACGGCTCGCCGCCGCCCTGTTCATCGCCGAGGGCACCCTCTCGCGCTACCTCGCCGGCGAACGGATCGCCCCCGAGAGCACCCTCGACCTCTTCATCGCCTTTCTCGCCGACCACGGCCGGCCGCTGGACGACGGGGAACGGGCAGGCCTGCACGCACTGCGAGAAGAGGCGCGGAGGACCAGCTCACAACCCGCGGTGCGGCTGGCCTACACCCAGGACATCGTCCGCGAGCTGCACGCCGTGGTCGCGAAGCTGATCCAGGAACAGGAACAGGACCGTGCCCTCGGCCGGGCGCGCGGGCGCGCTGCGGCGGCGGACTTGGCGGAGCGACGCGAACGGGCCCGCGCGGAGGCGGACCCCGCCGACGGTGAACTGGAAGCCGCACGCGCGGAACCGCCCTCGGCGCGTGAAGAACTGGCCCCGGAACGCGCCCCCGCCCGGACACGGCAGGCGGCCACGGCCGAAGAGCTGACATCGCTGACAAGCCGCCTCGCGGCGGCGGAGTGGGAACACGGCCGCCTGGTGGAACTGGTCGGTATCCAGGAGAGGAGACTCCGGGACGCTGCCTCCCACAGCCTCGGCGTCGAGGACGACTGCAGCCGCGTCCGCGACAAGGCCGCGGACCTGGCCCGCGAACTGGCCACGCTCCGACGCCAGGTCGAGACGCTCAACGCCGAGCGGTTCCACCCCGTGGCCGTTCGCGTTCTCGGCCTCGCGGGCCCACCGGAAGACCCGCGCCACGGACCGGCCCTCTCCGCCCCACAGACGCCGACCGCCATCGCGTCGTGGCAGACCACCGACGCGATCACCATGCCACCGCCCCGCGGCGAAACCCTCCCACCGGAGCGCAGCCTCCTGGGCCGGCTGCGCGCGAGGTGGGACGGTTCCCCCGACGACCGGGAGGCCGCGAACCGCAGGCGCCGACGAGTACGGGTTCTCATGCTCGTGGCCGCCATCGCGGCACTCGTCGTCGGTACGGCCCGCTGGTCGGGCGCGCACCAGGACGCGACGGCGGATCTGCACGCGCCGCCCTGCGCGACCGCCGGGCCCGTCCAGAGGGACTGCGTCGCCCACGAGAGCGGACAGGTGACGGGCAAGCGCTCCGAAGGCGGTGACCCGCCCGACCTGGAACTCACCATCCTCCACGCGTCCGGCCGCAACGCGATCTACACCGTCGGGGAGGACATCTACAAAGCGGCCCGGCCCGGATCCACCGCCGACCTCAGAGTCTGGAGAGGCCGCGTCACCGCGATCACGGTCGCCGGCACGACCGACCGGCAATCCGCCCACCTGGACTGGCCCGAGATCCGGACCGCGATCCTGATCGGGCTGGGAACCGCCCTGGCCGGGTACACCGTGCTGCGCCGGCGCCGGGGCCCGAGCCAGATGTCTGTCATCGGATCCCTTTTCGCGGCTGTGTGGACCGGGCTGGCGGCGGCCATGGCCATCGGCGTGACCACTCTTCCGGCACTCCTCGCAGGGGCCGCGTTCTGGCTCTTCGGCGCGGCTGTCACGGCGGTCTTCATCGGCGTCGCGTGAGACGTCCGGCCGCCCGCACCGCCTCTCGCATCGGGCAGTGAGTTCCGCCCCAGGCGGTCAGTGACCTTCACCTCGGGGCCGATGAGTTGCCGGGAGCCCGCGTGGAGGTCGTGGTGGCGCTCCAAGGCCGGGCGGGTCGCCGGCGGCGACGGCGACCCGCCGCCACCGGGGCAGTCAGACTCCAACTCGCCAACCTCCTCGGCTCGGTGGTGCTCGTCACCGGCACCGACCTGACCACGCCCGTCCTCCTCGACGCCGACGGGTACGGCAACCCGACCACCGGCCGGGAGGCCAACCGCCACGGCCGGCTCGGTGCCAAGCAGCGCTCCGCCGAGGCCCAGGACGGCATCGTCGTCATGGGCGTGCGCCTCGACAACCCGGCCGGTGGCGTACGTCGCCGGTGGCGTGGCCACCCGCGCCATGTGCGCCGCTACCGCACGGGTGGGATGCCTCCCGGCAGGGGGCGCCGTCGCGGCAACCGCCGCAGTGGCCGACTACGCCGTCGGTCGAAACGGACGTACCCGGGGATGCGGTACCAGCGGCCTCAGGAGCCGCGTACGTCAAGGGATATGCCTCAGGAGCCGCATGCGGGGGTCTTCACGGCAGAGCTCTTCCGGGAAATCGGTACACACCGAGGGCGTTACGAATGGTAAACAAACCTAGCCTGACCAAGTTCAGTGCGGATGCGACCGAAGCCGGTGCGCACCCGCACCGGCTTGCACCGTCCAATCATCGCCCTGCCGAGAGAAAGCCGCGTGGTATGCCTGCAGAATCACCTTCCTCCGCAGACGAGAACAGCGACGCAGGCCGGAGGGCGTGGCCCGCGACGTGGGGCTACCGATTCACCGTCGAGCTGGTCGCTCTACTGACCGTCTTCGCTGTGCTGACGTTCTGGCTGGTCCCGGAGCCGTTGAGATTCCTCTCGCTGCCGGTGGCCGGCCTCGCCATCGGGTGGCGTTGGAGGGGTCGATCGCGACGGTAGCACCGCGCAACGCATGGCCTCTCCCTCCTCGCGCTCACGCACCCGCGCGATCAGAAGTGGTGGCCTCCACCATGGGGGTCACCACTTCCGGAACGTTCGGTCCACCAAGCCCCAACCCCGCCGGTCCGATGCCGTCCCTCCGGCGGCTCCGGAACGCGGACGTCGGATGCTGGGCATTTGATGGCGGCGAAGGGTCGCACCGGACAGGTTGGCTTCGACGGCGAGTACGTGACGATCACCCACAAGAGGCTCCTCGCGTACGTCGGTGGGCAAGGGCGAGGTCCCGCGCCGGTTTCGGCGGGTGGACGTTCCCGGGCCCACCCCTGCGGGCGCAGAGAGCAGACTTGATGATCTGCAACTCTCCATGCGGCCAGGGGTAGGGTTTCTGCGACTTCTAGAGAACCGGGCATATCGGTCACCTCTTCGAGCAATGCGGGAGCACGGCCCACCTCAGTCGGCCCGAGTGGCCTGAACCCTCCGGCCGGCTTTCGAGGTCGTGGGAAGAACCCCCAGCGGTTCCTCGCGGGAGACGTGCTCCTTCGGCCGGCAGTGGCCTCGGTGTTCGTCGCCTGGATCATCGCCGGACCCTGGCCGGCAGCGACGCCGCCCGGCTTGCCCTTCACGCTCAATCGCGCGGGGCCGGCCATGGGCGTCCGCACCCGCGGCGGGACCGGGGCCCTCAGGAGTGCTGCGGGTCGGCGGCGCTGCGGCCGTAACGGGCGAGCATCGTCGTGACCGCCTCGTCGACGGCGTGGCCAACGTCGGCAGGTGTGGGGCTCCAGTCGGCGAGCAGCATCCGTGGCCACAGGGCGTAGTTGGCGATCATCCCGAGGAACTGGTCGGTGGCGCTCTCCGCGTCAGGTACCACCGCGGTGCCCGCGGCGTGCTCGGCTTGCAGGTAGTGCTGGACAGAGATGAAGTAGCGCGGTCTGCCCAGCTCGAACTGAGCCCGTCCCAGTTCCGGGCAAGCGCGGCAGTTCGGCGATGACAACGCGGAAGCGGGCCGCCATCGCGGGCCGGCCGATCAGGTCGGCGTACTGGCGGCCGATCGCGCTCAGGCCGGCACCGAGGTCACCGGATTGCGTCGCGGGTGCCGCCGGGTCAGGCCCGCCCCGAAGTTCCGCCACACGGATACTGCCTGCCGATCTGTGGACCTGGCTGATCATCGCCGCCCACACCCAGCTCCGCCTCACCGACCCCTCGCCGAGGACCTCCGCAGACCCTGGGAACGACCGGCCGAGCCAGGGCGCCTCACCCCTGCCCGCGTCCGTCGGGGGTTTCGCGACGTCCACGCGACAGCCACCTGCCCAGCAGCCGCGCCGAAACCCTCCCGACCGGGGCCAGGACGGCCTCCCGGCTCGAAGAACGGGCGGCACGCCAAGCGCCACGACGTCGGCAAGACCGTCAAACGCGCCAAGACGATCAAGAAGTACCAAGCGCACCAGGGTTGAACGGCAAGCTCAGACATCGCTCCAGGAGTCCGCTTGTTGGTGTCCGCCGCCAGCACGTGGCGGCGGACACCGATCCTCTCGTGCACCCCCGGCATGTTTCAGGAGGCTGCGGCAGCCTTCTGGATACGGGGGACGAAGAGCTGGGCCAAGGAGTGGACGGTGGCCGGGTCCAGGGAGCTGCCTCCCCCGTCCTCCAGCCTCACCTCGGCGATGACCGTGCCCAGGCACATGATGAGGTCGAGGCCGTCCAAACCACCGGCGTTGCGGTAGTACGCGTGCCCCTCGACGCTGGGGACCGGCGCCACCTCCGCCTTGGCGTATTTGGCCGACCAGTCCTTCTCCTCGCTGCACGCGGCCTCGGCGGCCTTCTTGTCGGCGTAGGCCTGGATGTCGAAGTAGACGTTCTCGCCGGCCGCCTCGAACTTCACCGAGCCGTTCGCGATGCGGGTGCAGTCCCAATGCGTGTCCGGACCGCACTCCGCCGCGGACTTGGGTTGTTCCTCGATGTTCGCGCGGCCGGTCTTCGGTTTCCAGCCCTTCATCGCCCCCGGGTCGGGGAGCGCCTGCCGGATCCGGTCCTCGGTGTTGAACACGGTGTCGAAGTCCGTCTTGCTGCCATTCGGCTTGCCCGAACCCGCACCCGTGCCCGCGTTCGCGCCTGATGTCGACCTGTCGTTGGCCGGCGGCTTCCCGCCCATCGGATCGGAGCCTTCGCCACCACAGGCGGTGGCGAAGGCCGCCAGCGCCATCAGAACCGCCACCCTCGAACCAATACCGGACCTCAACCGCATCGCCCGTTCCCCCTGGCTCATCGGACCAACCCATCAGGTTGTCGCATCGTCAGATGATCCTGGCAGCTGACCCCGATGATGATCAAACGGAGCCCAGCCTCGGAGACGATCGCGACGGCTGCTCCGCCCTCGGCGTCGACCGCGAGGCGCCGTCCGTCCGCGGCACCGTTCCCCGAAGCAGGTCAGGGAGGAGTCCACCGAGCAGGGCGACGCTGCCGTCATTTCCCATGAACATCCAGAGTGCCGGTGATCACTGAACGCCGCCGGAACCCACGAACAAACGCTGTCGGTTGAAGTGAACGAAGCCAGCTTCGCCTGCGGGTCGGGGTGGGGAGCCTGTCCGGGTGGGGAAGGCCTGTCCGGGACAGGGGCGCGGCAGGTGCGGTGAGCAGCGGGAACGCCAAGGATCGGTGTCCAGGGCTGTCCCGGACAGGAGTTTCGTCGAGGGGACGCCGCATCGGGTGCCACAGTCGTGTCCCGAGGCAGTCGGCCTCGATGTCCAAACCCTGAGCGGAGATCTCCATGAAGAAGGCTTTCGCCCTGTCCGCAGCAGCCGCCGGCCTGATGCTGGCGGGAATCGTCACCCCGGGAACGGCGACGGCGGCTCCGGCCACGGGCACGCAGGCGCGGGCCGTGGCCGCCTGCTCGACCTGGATCGACTACGCGAACGGCCGTGGGCGGGCCCACGCCAACTGCCAGGGCACCGGGGTCGACGTGAGCGTCTACGTGAAGTGCGGCAACGCCCGTTCCTACCCCAGCAGCCCGTACTGGCGCTGGGAGTACAACAAGGCCGAGTGCCCGTCCGGCATCGGCGCGACCGGTATGTCGTACGCCACTCGGTAGTGCCCTCCGATCGGCAGCGCACGGGGGTTGCCGAGTGGCGGGCCGGGGCGGCGCCGCCGTCCCGGCCCGCTGTGTGCCGGGCAGCCGACGGCGTCCACCGGGAACCTCTGGCCGGGAGCTCTGTGTAGCGTTGCCGGGCGATCTCGGAGCCCTCCGAGCGGTCGCCGGAGCCCGCCTCGGCGCTGTTGACGCCGAGGCATGGACCGCTGTGCATCACGCGGATTCGCTGACCTTCGGCCCGAGGGCGGCCGAGTGGGCCCGTCGTGCGCCGCGGCCGCTTCCGACCCTTCACCTGGTTCGGGCAGGGTGTACGGCAACGGGGCCCGGGCTTGTCCTTGGGTTCTAAGGATCGTTGCAACACCCCAGCTCAAGGGGTGCGATGGACTACGAGATCCGAGACCGGTCGGTTGTCCGGGCACGTTCTCCAACAGGAACGGCGCGTCTATCTTCAGCTCGTGCAGCAAGGCGTGAGCAGTCAGGAAGCATGTCGGATCGTCGGCATCAACTACCGGACGGGGAAGCGGTGGCGTAACGGCCGCGCCCCCGTCCGGTGGTCATGTCGGGGCGCGGCCGATCGCGGAGCCGGCGCCGTCGAGGGCCGCCTGGTGCTCGGCTGCGGCCCGCGCGCGCGTGGCACAGCCAGCAGTCCCGGTCGCAGACAGGGCAGCCTTCCTCGGTCCGCGGCTTGGCGAAGCACATGATCTCGTACTCGTCGGCGCCCCGAGGCCGGCGACGCGGAGTCCGGGGGACTGGGTCGGTCGGGCCAGTCGTCGTTGCCGTGCTCGAAGTAGCCGTCCCACGCTGCCGGGCCGGTCCGCCGGGGAGCCGGCCCCCAGTGGTCGGCGCACGCGGCGGGCGGCGCTCCGGGCCGCGCCGCGTCGTACGGGGTGGACCTCGCTGCGGTTGCCGCACATGACTCCTGGCTGGGCTTGGCACAGGGGGCACCGCACCGTCAATGACAGCTCCTGGCCGCTCGTATCCATGTCCGGATGCCCATCGCTTACCTCAGGTGACGCTGTGGACACGGATTCGACCACCTGACCGGTCGCACCCGCCGCTGCAACGGCATACCCACCATCCCCCCCGCGACAGGGGCGCCGCCGCCGATCACAGCAGGTTCCAGGTCCGACCGCACACGGTGGTGGTGCGGGCCGGGGCGACCCGCTGGACCTGGCCCCGCCCTCTCCGACCCGCTCGGCCTGGGTCCGCCCGCTGCGCTGCGCTGCGCCGCGGTCCGGCCGGCCTGGCCGCCCCCTCCGGCCCGGTTCCGGTTCGCCGTGCCGGTGCCGTGCGGCTGAGCGTGCTCCACACCGCCCGGACCGGACACCCTCACGGGCCGGGCGCCGTGCGGTGAAGCCCCCGTGCTGCCGGGCCCGGACGGCCGGGCCTGTACACAGCCCGGCCGTCCGGGGGGGGCTGCGCCGAGGAGGGATCGCTCCGAGGGCCGGGAGTTCGGCGGAGCGGCTTCCGCAGCTGGCCGTGGTCCGCAGGGGGGACGGGCTGCCGCTCCTTGACGGCCCGACGGCGGCCAACCCGGAGGTCCGCTTCGACGCCCTGGCCGGCTGACCCGTACGGCCCCAGGGGGGCGGAGCCCGCCGTTCCACCTGTACCGAACGCCCTGGCACGGGGGTGTGCCCGGGTCGGCCCGCAGGTCGGCCGGGGTGCCGGTGGTGGCCGGAATACGGCGGACCGCGTGGCACCGGCCTTGTCTGGTGGCCGTGGCCCTGACAGCCTTCCGGCGCGCGCTCTGAGGCGGCCGGGACACGGGCCAGACCCCCGGTCGGCCCCACCCGTTGAATCTGCCCGATGGACGAACCGACAGGAGTGCCCGCCATGCCGCGTACGACCTTCCGTGTGTTCCGCACGCTGCTCGCCGCCGCCGCCCCGGCAGCCCTCGCCCTCGCCACGGCCCTCAGCACGGCGAGCGCCCCGGCAGCCGCCGCCGCGACCATCGCCCAGGCCCCCCAAGCCGCGGCCGCCGGGACCACCGCGGCCACCTCAGGCTTCTGGACCTGCTCCGTCCCGTCCGGCTACACCTACACCTCGTCCCGTAGCTCCTACGCCTGCTCGGGAGGCAGCAGCTACCGGACCACCGAGTTCTACGCGGAGCCGCCCGCCGACGGTCTCTGGGCCTGCGCCACCGTGCCCGGCTACACCCACACCGGGGTCTTGAGCAACTACACCTGCTCCAGCGGCGGGAGCTACACGACCAATCAGTTCCTCCTCTACAGGCCCGTGACCGGCATGTGGGCCTGCTCCGTGCCGTCCGGGTTCACGTACACGGCCGCCCAGCAGAACTACACCTGCTCCGGCGGCGCCGGCTACACCACCACCCAGTTCCTGCTGCGCGCCTTGTAGGCGCTGAGGGCCCGGGCCCGGACACCGCCCCGCGCACCCCGGCGGGCGCGGGCGCGGAACCACAGATGAGGCTCCCGCCGCCCGCCCGCGCGGAGAACGCGCAGAGCGCGGGGGCGGGA
>NZ_JBHYYB010000116.1:17114-26272 GCF_042752535.1 Kitasatospora sp. NPDC059327
CCCGCGGGCGGCGGCCCCCCTCCCTTGCCCCCCCCCCCCCGCCCGGCAGCTCGACCGCGACCGCCAGTTCCTCGGCGGGACGGTCGTGCGGACCCTGTGGCATCGGCCGGAGAAGAACGGTTCCCCGAACGTGCGCCAGTCCTTCTCGGCGATCGCCAGCGCCACGGCGTCCGCGCGCCGCCCCGCCAGTGAACGGGCCGCCAGTGAACGGGCCGCCGGGTTTGGCACGTGGCCCAGCTCGGCGATGGCCTGCTGCACGGCACGCCGGGTCGACTCCTTGACACCGGTCGCGTCGTTGATGACGCGGGAGACCGTGCCCCGCCCACCCCGGCGAGCGCGGTCACTTCCTCCAGCGTCGGCGCGGTGCCAGGGCGCCGCTTCACCCTATTAACCCCACCCCCAGGGCACCCGATCCCACGGTCCCGGGCGGGCGCCCGATCGGCGGGTCGGCGTCGGTCGGCGGCCTGTTCGCCTGCCACACGTCTGGCGCGGTTCCACCTTGCGCACCCCGTGTCCCGTTCTCCTTGACCAACCCGGCCCGGGCCGCGCCGGTGCGGGAGGCGGGGAGGGCGGCAGGGTCAGGGCGGTGGTCAGCTGCGCAGGGTGAGGGGCAGCGCCTCCAAGCCGCGCAGCATCATCGTGTTGCGCCAGCGCAGGTCGCGCTCCTGGCAGGCCAGGGTCATTCCGGGGAAGCGGGCGAGGAGCGCGGTGAGCGCGATCTCGGTCTCCAGCTTGCCGAGCAGGGCCCCGAGGCAGCGGTGGATGCCACCGCCGAAGGCGAGATGGCCGGCGTCCCGGCGGTCGAGGACGAGGCGGTCGGGGTCCTGGAAGCGCGCCGGGTCGCGGTTGGCCGCGCCGAGGGACAGCAGCACGAACTCGTCCTGCGGGATCTCCACCCCGCCGACGTCCACCGGCTCGGTGGTGAAGCGGGTGGTGGCCATGCAGATGGGGGAGTCGTAGCGCAGAAACTCCTCGACGGCCCTGGGCATCCGGGTGAGATCGGCGCGCAGCCAGGCGGCCTGGCCGGGATCGCGCAGCAGCGCGAGGCAGGAGGTTCCCAGCAGGTTCACGGTGGTCTCATGCCCGCCGATCAGCAGCAGGGCGACCATGCCCACGATCTCGTCGTCCGTCAGCTCCCCGCGCTCGCGGGCCTCCAGCAGCTCGGTGAGCAGATCGGCGGGACGGGCATTGCGGCGGATACGCCGGTCGGCGATGGCCAGGACGTACGAGCCCATCTCCTGGACGGCTCGCCCGAACGCCGCGTGGTCGCCCTCCTGGGTGACGATGGCGGTCGACCACGTCCGGTAGAGGTCGCGGTCCTCGGGCGGGAAGCCGAGCAGTTCGCAGACGACGAGGATCGGCAGCGGGAAGGCGAAGTCACGTACCAGGTCCACCGTGGCGGTGGTGGTGCCGGTCGTGAGGCGCGCGGTTGCCACGTCCAGCCCGTCGAGGAGTTCGAGGGTGATGCGCTCGACCATCGGCCGCATCGCCTCGACCCGCTTGCGGCTGAACGCCGCCTGGACCACGCGGCGGAGGCGGGTGTGGTCGGGCGGATCGCTGCTGAGCATATGGGTGATCTCGGTGCCCAGGTTGACGCCCTCGACCCGGCTGTCGGCCAGGGCCTGGGCGCGCCGCGCGTCCTGCGCGAAGCGGGGGTCGAAGAGCGCGGCCCGGACGTCGACGTAGCGCGGGACGATCCACAGCCGCGGGCCGCCGTCGCTGTGCAGCACGGAGACCGGGGCCGATCGCCGCATCCTGGCCAGGGTCGGGTACGGGTCGCTGAGGAACGTCGGCGGGTTCTGGCGCGGCTCCGTCGTCTCGGCCTCGTCCGGCCGGTGCGTCCCCGGCCGGGGACTGTTCGTCCGGGGTGCTGCCGTCGCTGCCGTAGCTGTGGTCATGATGTTCTCCTGTCCTCACCGGCACGGCCGGCGCCGCGGCGGGGTGCCGGGCGTGGCACCCCGCTACGGCGCCGCTTGGGCTCACTGCAGAGGCGACTTCTCCTCCGTGTTCGTCTTCGCGCGGGTGGCGCAGGTCCGCGCCGGGCCGTTCGGCCGGACCGGGACCGCCTTGTCCAGGGCGGCCTGGCTGTGCGGCGGAATGATGATCCCGCGCTCCCGCTCGGGGGCGCTGATGGGGTCGACGCGCAGTCCGTGACGCTTCATGGGGTTGACCTTTCCTCGGTGTGGTGGACGGGGTGGTGCGAGCCGGTCCGCCCGCTGTCGCGGCGGTCGGCGGTTCTGGGGGAGGCGCGCAGCGCGTCGTCGGCGTAGCGCACCATGGCGGCCCAGGCGGCGGCGTGTCCGGCTGGGTCACGGCCCACGTCGTGTCCGCCGCCGAGCCACCGGACGCGATGCGGGACGTCGCGGCGCCGCAGCGCTGCGAGATAGCGCTCGATCTGTTCCGGGGGGCACTTCTCGTCGTCCGCCGAGGCGGCGAGGAAGAGCGGGCCGCGTACGCGGCCCGCGTAGGTCATCGGGCAGGCCGCGCGATAGCGGTGTGGCACCTGCTCGGGGGTGCCGCCGAAGAGGCGGTCGTCGACCTCCCGCAGCGCCGGCGTCGTCGCCCGGTACGCCGCCGTGTAGTCGGCCACCGGGGCGACGGCCAGCCCCACGTCCCACAGCCGGGGCTGGACGCCCATCGCCAGCAGCGTCAGATAGCCGCCCCAGGAGTAGCCGCACAGGCCGGTACGGCCCGGCTCCGAGACTCCCGCGTCGATGAGGTGGCCGCGCACCGCGGCGAGGTCTTCGAGCTGGGCGAGGCCGACCCGGTGGCCGAAGTCGTCCCGCCAGCGGGGGCCGTAGCCCGTCGAGCCGCGGTAGTTGGTGCGCACCACGGCGAATCCGGCCCCGACCAGGGCCTCGGTCCGGGCGTCGTAGGCGTCCCGGTCGTGGGTGTGGGGCCCGCCGTGGACGAGGAAGACCGTCGGCCAGGGGCGGTGGCCCGCCGCGCGGCCGGGCGGGGTGGCCACAAAGCTGTGGATCTGCCCGTACGGCCGACGTGTCCACAGCTCGCGGCGCCTGGATCCGGTCGTTCCGCCGGGCGCCGTGCCGGGTGACGCCGTGCCGCGTGACGCCGTCGTGGAGCTGCCGGAGTGGTCGGAGCGGCCGGAGCGGTCGGGACGTTCCGGGGGTTCCGGGGGTTCCGGGTGCTCCGCACTTTCCGGGCTTTTCGGGCTTTCCGGGTGGCAGATCAGTGGCCGGGGCGGTTCGCCGTCGCGGCTCCACAGGCAGTGGACCGTGCGGTCGGGTACGCAGGAGAAGTCGATGATCGTGCCCTCGGGTGTGGGAAGCACCGTCGTCGTACCGCGGTCGAGGTCGGCGCGGAGCAGGCGGCTGCGTCCCGCCCGGTCCTGCTGGACCAGCGCCGTGCGGCCGGGCCCGTACCAGCAGGCGGTGATCTCCGTATCGAAGTCGAGGGCGGAGCCGGGACCGTGCGTACGGATCCCCTCGCCCTGCCGCCAGAAGGCCAGGGTGTAGCGGCCCGCGCGTTCGAGGACGAGCAGCAGTTCCGGCCGTGCGGTGGTGAGGTCCGGGCGGAAGCCCAGCGCCCACACCGCGCCGCCGTCGCCGTCCCCCGCCGCGCCGGGGATGGCGTCCACGAGGACGCCGGAGGCCGGTGACCACAGCCGGACCGCGGCCGGTCCGGCCGGGAACCCCGCGGTGGCCAGCAGCCGGCCGCCGGGGGCCAGGCCCACCACTGCCGCATAGCCGGGCTCCTCGGCCACCAGGCGGGCTCGCTCGCCCGGTCGGCCGAGGTAGTACCGCGAGCGGTCCGCGACCCCGACGCCGACGGCGGCGAGGCCGCTGCGAGGGTCGAAGGCCAGGCCGTGCATCCGCCCGGCGGGTAGGCCGTCGAGTGCCGGGCGCGGGTGGCCGCCCTCGAACGGCCCGCGCAGCCAGTGGCCTTGACCGTCGGGAGCGGCGTCGAACCACCACAGGCCGTGGCCGTCCGGCTCGATGGCGGCGGTCTCCACACCCAGCGGTGCGGTGGTCGCCTGGCGGCGCCGACCCGTCGTCAGATCCCAGGCCACGATCTGCGGGAGACCGTCCACATACCGGGTCTCGACCGCTCGCCGTCCGTCGCGGGCGGCGAAGGACGGGACGTGCACCGCCGTTCCGATACCGCCGCTCATCGCCGTCCCTCCCTTCGTCGGTGTCCGGTTCCGCCGCCGGTGGCCTTGGCTGTGGTGGGCTCCGACGGCCATCACACTGCCGGACGGGCGGGCTGCGTGGCAGGGAAGAAAGCGCAGCGGCACCGACAGTGAGCCACTGCCGCGCCTTCCCTGGCACCGGACGGTGGGCGGGCGACAGGGTACGGGGGCGACCACACGACCCGGACCCACCGAGGAGAAAGGGGCGACCCGATGACGATCGCGGCGACCCGGCCCGGCGCAGCCCCCGTCCCACCCGGCGGAGCGCCGAACGGCACAGCGGATGGCAGGCCGGGCCGTGCGCTGACGGCGGTCTACGTCGCGGGCGCGGTGACGGCGTTGGGCACCCAGATGACCATGCTCGCGCTGCCCTGGCTGGTGCTGGAGACCACCGGCTCGGCCACCCGGGCGGGCCTGGTCTTCGCGGCCCAGGTGCTGCCCATGGCGCTGCTCGGCTTCGCGGGCGGAGAGGTCATCCAGCGCCTGGGCGCCCGCCGGACCATGGTCGTCTCCGATCTCGCCCGCGCTCCGGTGGTGGCGCTGATCCCGCTGCTGCAGACCGTGGGCGCGCTCAATCTGGCCGTCCTCGTGGCGATCGTCGCGGTGCTCGGGGCGCTGGCCGTTCCCTACCACGCGGCACAGCGGGTGCTGGCGATGGAACTGCTGAGCCCGCACGCCCGCTCTCTGGCCCGCGCCAACAGCGCGCTGGCAGGTGTGCAGAACGGCTCGGCGTTCGCCGGACCGGCGCTCGCGGGGGCGCTGATCCCGCTGGTGGGGACCACATCGGTGGTGTGGCTGGACGTGGCCACGTTCGCCTTCTCCGGGTTGCTGCTGCTGCGCCGCGTCCCGGCGGGGAGTGGCGGGGCCGGAGGGTCCGCGGCCGGGCCCCGCGGCCTGTGGGCGGGGGTGCGGCATCTGTGCGGCGACTGGTTCCTGAGCCGGGCGATGCTGTCCACCGTGGTGTTCGGGCTGATGCTGCGAACCCTGATGATCACCCTGCCGGTGCTGGCGTTCGCCCGGTTCGAGGGGGACGCCAGGGTCGGTGGCCTGCTGATCGCCGCCGATGGCGCCGGTGGCCTGGTGGGCTCGGTGGCCGCCTATGTGCTGGCGGCACGGATCGCCCCCGTACGACTCGCCCGTACGGCCCTGGTCTGCGTCGCTCTGCCCCTGTGGACGCTCCTGGTGCCCGTGCCGGCCGGCGTGCTCGCCGTGGCCGTCGGCCTGTCATCGGCCGCCGCGCCCCTGGCGAACGCGCCGCTGATGGGCCTGCTCTCCGTCCGGCTGCCGGACGGCTTCGGGCCGAAGGTGTTGCAGGCCGTGGTCACGATCAGCGCCCTGGCCGGGCCGCTGGGCTTCCTGGCCGCGGGCGCCGTGCTGGACCGGGCCGGTGTCGCGGCGACCCTGTGGGGCGTCGCCGCGCTCGCGACGTTCGGCAGCGGCAATCTGATCCTGGCCCTGCGCCGCCTCCAGGCCACCGGGGACGTGGACTGACCCGGTCTTCCGGTGTCGACCTGTCGGTGTCGCCGCGTGCGACCACGGACGTGGAGCGGGCGGTGGCGGGCGCGGACTTCGTGGTGGTGTCGGTGCCGGCCCGGACGCGGCGCGCGAACCTGACGGCCTGGGCGCCGCTGTTCGGCCCGTCCACCGTGGTGGTGAGCCTGATGAAGGGCAGCGAGGTCGACACGGGGCCGCGGATGAGCGAGGTGATCGGCGAGGTCGCCGGAGTCGGCGCGGAGCGCGTCGCGGTGGTGTCCGGGCCGAACCTGGCACGGGAGATCGCCCGCCGGCAGCCCGCCGCGAGTGTGGTGGCCTGTGCGGACGAGGAGGTCGCCGCCCGGCTGCGGGCGGCGTGTCACACCCCGTACTTCCGCCCCTACACCAACCCGGACGTTGTCGGGTGCGAGCTCGGTGGCGCCGCGAAGAACGTGATCGCGCTGGCGGTGGGGATCGCGGCCGGCATGGGCCTGGGTCACAACGCCCGGTCGGTGCCGATCATCCGGGGCCTGGCGGAGACCGCCCGGCTCGGCGCCGCGATCGGCGCCGAGCCGCACACCTTCGCCGGGCTGGCCGGCCGTGGCGACCTCGTCGCCAGCTGCTCCTCCCCGCTGTCACGCAACCGCTCCTTCGGGGAGCCGCTGGGTCGGGGCGCCGACGTCGCCACGGCCGCCGCGGCGGCCCCCAGACCTCCGAGGGCGTCAAGACCTCCGAGGCCCTTCTCGCGCTCGCCCGGCGCCACCGGGTGGAGATGCCGATCGCCGAGGCCGTCGTCCGGCTCCTGCGCGGCGACGTCACCCTCGACCAGGCGACCGCGCTGCTGCTGGAGCGCCCGCCCCAACCGGAGCGGCACACCCGCGCGCTGACCTCTTCCGCGTCCCAACAGGGGCGGAAAGGGGCCTGAAGGCGACGACGGTCGCGGCGTTCGGACGTGGTGACACCCTGCACCCTCCCACCCCGTCCACGCCAACACCGTGGGCGGGCGCCGCCGGACCGACCGCCGCCACCGCCGCCCGGAGACAGCCTGGCCGCCGGCCCCGTCGAGCGGCCCCGCGCGACCGTACCGCGGCCCCGCCTGGCGGGCCGGCTGTCGGGTCCGCTCCGTCAGGGACGCGAGTCGACGACCTGGACGACGGGTAGAGCCGCCACCCGACCGAGGACCGACCCGATGACCACCGGCTGGATCCAGCACGACCTCACCTTCACCGACACCGCCGCCGTCGAGCCGACCGCAGCCCTCCATCTGGCCCCCGTGCTCTCCTTCGCCCAGGACAAGGGCGAGCTGGACGGCTGGTGGTACACGCGCAAGCGGGGCCTGCGGCTGCGCCACCGGGCCGCCGCCCCCGTGCCTGTCCTCACCAACCTCCTGGACACGCTCGCCGAGGAAGGCCTCCTCTCGGGCTGGGCACCGTGATCTACGCGCCCGAGACCGAGGCGTTCGGCGGCCCGGAGGCCATGGAGACCGCCCACCGTCTCTTCCACGGATCCGGCCCGCGTGCCTGCCCCTGGAAGCCCGTGTCGGCCGGCTCACCGAGCTGGCCGACACGGCCGCCCGGCAGGCCGACCCGGGCCCGGCATCCACCGTCTTCAACCAAGCCGCCCTCCTCGCCTCCGACCTCGCCCTGCCGGACTACGCCCGTGCCCCCTGCCACCGCCACGCCGCCCACTACCTCACCCGCGGCCCACTCCCGGCGATGAGCGCCATCCGCGGCCTGGAGCCGGTCGTCGACCTCGCCCGACTCCACATCCGTGCCGGCCACCACCAACGCGGCCACCAACTCCTCCTCGACCTCCACCGGGCCGTCACCACCGCCACCACCACAATCCTCGACGGCATCACCGTCCCCAGCGAGCTCACCGAGACCGACCAGCAGCGCGCCGAGGTCCGGGCCTGGCCGTGGCGGGTCGTCCTCGCCCACGCCACCATCGGCGACCGGCCCGCAGCCCTCGCCCTGCTGGCGGACACCGAACCCGGCGACCCGTGGGAGAACGCCGTCACCGCCGTGCTGATCGCGCTGTGCCGCCCCGCCGACCGCCGGGCCGCCGACCACGCGGTCGACCACTACCTCACCTTCGAACCGGACGAGGGCCTGGCCGCGTTCACCACCCGCCTCGCCCTGACCGCCGTCCACGCGGCCCGCCCCGACACCCCCGCCGCCCGAAACCTCCTCGCACGGTTGACCAGCCGAACGGGTGAATCCGGCGACGGCTACGCCCTGCGCGACCTCCTCACCCACGAGGGCGTCCGCAGCCGTCTCCGACCTGGCCGCCGGGATGCTCTCGAACGGGCGCTCGCCGCCTGCGCACTGGACCGAGGGGTCCTGCCCGGCACCCTCCGGGACCGGCTTGAGGATGTCGTCGACCGCGCCGGGAAGGTGCTCGAAATGTCCCCGTTCGACCGGGGCTCGCCGGGAGGAAATCCACTTGAACGACGCACTCGAACAGCACCATCATCGGCCCCCTCCCCACCCGCGAAGTGGCTCAACTCGACTCCATGGGCGCGAACTTGCCGCGCCATGGGGCTGTTGGCCCGCTTCGCGCGACCGAACGCCGACGCGCCCGGAGGCGCCCGTGAACAGCCCGATCTTCCGCACCCGGTTCCGGCCCCACGGCCTGCCGGCCGTGCCCGCCCACGACACCGAGGAGCCCTGCCAGTGATCGACTTCGGAACGCTCACGGACCTGGCCGCCCGCGAGGGCATCGAGCGGATCGGTGTCGGCGTCGTGGTCCGCGACACCTCCGGCCGGATCCTGATGATCCGCCGGGCGGCGCACGACGTCCTGCCGGGCCTGTGGGAGTACCCGGGCGGCGGCCGGGAGGACGGCGAGGACGTGCCAGCCGGAGCGGCCCGCGAACTCGCCGAGGAGACCGGCCTCACCGGGTGGCCGCTGGAGTACGTCCGCCACCTCGACTTCACCGACCGGCGCGGTCGGAAGGTGAGGCAGTTCGTCTTCACGACCGTCGTGCCGGACGGCACTGCGGTCGTCCTCTCCCGCGACCACGACGACCATCGGTGGGCGGGCGCGGACGCCCTGCCGGCGACCGGCGACGGACAGCGGGAGGTCATCGAATGGCTCGCCCGGCGCCTCGCCATCCCCGGATGGCGGCCGGTCGGCGGCTACCTCACCACCATCGCCCGCCCCACCACCTACGCCAGCCTCCTGGTCACCGACCCGCAGGGCCGCGTCCTCGGCCTGCGCTCGGCCATCAACCCGGATGCGTGGAACTTCCCCGGCGGCAACGTCGAGCACGGCAGCACGCCCTTCTCGACCGCGCTGGTCGAGGCCGAGGAGGAACTCGGCCTCGACCTCGCCGAGGAGAATCCCGACGTCATCGCCCGTCGGCGCCTGGTCGCCGTCATCCACGAGCGGGCCGGCACCGAGTACCCCGTGCCCGTCTGCGGCTACGTCTTCGACGGTGTTGCGCCACGTGGCGCTCTGTAGCATCCCCAATTCAGTTGGGAGGAATTCGAAGGGAAATTCCTGGGTCACCCGACCTACCTGGACATGAAAGT
>NZ_JBHYYB010000117.1:0-4112 GCF_042752535.1 Kitasatospora sp. NPDC059327
CGCCGATCAGGCGACGGCCGAACTGGTGGTCGTCGAGCCACCCACACCCGTTCTGACCAGGTAATCAGCACCTCCCGCGTAGCGGGGGAAGCTCAGGGCAATAGCGAGGAAGGTGATCGTCTCGCCCTTGGCTTTCATGTCGTTGACGGTCGCGAGGACGCGGGCCCGCTTGTGCTGACTGTCGCGCTGGCGGGACTCCAGCAAGACTAAGGGCCGTCCCGTAATTGATCTCGGACGGGTCCGGACGGTGTGATCCGCCCGCCGGCGGGATCTGTCTACGTGGCCTGGATGAGGTTGTGAAGGCGGGCGATGCCGAGCATTGCATAGTGGACGCCATCGCCCTTGAGACGGCAGTCGCGAAGGATCTTCCAGGCCTTCATCCGGGCGAAGACGTGCTCGACGCGGGCCCGGACCCGCTTATGGTCGCGGTTGTGCTCGGTCTGCCATTCGGTGAGCCCGCCGCCCTTGGGCCGGCGGTGCGGGATCACGAGACCGGTCCCAGGATAGCCGCCGTCGGCGATGGTAATGGTCCGGCCGACAGCAGCCTTGGCGCCGGACTCGGCCCAGGCCTTGCAGTCGTTGCGGTTGCCCGGGACGGGGGTGCCCACCGCGACGACCAGGCGGGTGAGGGCGTCGACGACGACCTGATGGTTGGTGGAGTACCTGTAGTTCTTCGACTTCTCCGCGATGGTGTGGTCGCGGGTGGGGACGAGGGTGCCGTCGACGATCAGCACAGTGTCCTTGCGGAACCGCCGCCGGGGCCTGCGCGTAAGGAGGGGGCCGACGTGGTCGATGATCCGGTCGGCCGCCGACTTGGACACGCCGAACAGCGGCGCGATCTGCCGCAGCGTCAGGTTGGTCCGCCAGTAGGCCGCGACCAGAAGGACCCGGTCCTCCAGCGGAAGACTCCAAGGCCGGCCCGGCCGCACGGTGTCAGCGCCCTCTCGGCGGAGCACTGCCATGAGCTTGCGGAAGTCGCGCGGGCTCAGCCCCGTGAAGGGGGCTATCCATGACGGTTCCGACGCCGTGATCACACCAGCCATGGTGAGATCGTCCCAGCCGTGATCACTGCTCCCGGAGCCAGCTCGCGGCACTTAAGACGCTGGCCCCGGCAGAGGCCTACTTCCCAGGGCGTCGGCGAGAGCATCGCTCCGGGATCGAGTCAGGTTGAGCGCCCACAACACGGCCGACTCATCCGAGTCCGGCTCAGTGTGCCGGTGGCTGCCGCCGCTCAGAGGGGAGCTGGCACCACCACGGCGACCGGCTGCAGGCCGCCTGTTCCGAAGGAGATGGTCAGCCGTGTCCTGGGCAGAGTCCTCGGGTGCTCCGACGGCTGTGAGAGCGGCGCTCACCCGAGCTGGCGCTGCCGGCGGCAGCTCGTTGTCGGCGAGCAGCGGCAGCAGAAGCAGGAGCCTGGCCGCGGTGTCATGGACGCCGGGTGCGGTCAGGTCCGGCGTCTCGGCAATGTGCACGATGTCGCGCCAGGACAAGCCCGGGCCGTACCAGCCGCCGTCAAAGCTGGACAGATCCTCCGTCCGAGGCCAATCCGGTTGGGCCAGCAGGTAGTCGATCCCGTAGTCACCGATGAGGTTCCGGTAGACGACGACAGCGCTGTGACCGCCTTGGAACGGAATGCGAAACGTCGGCCAGGCTTGGTCGTCCAGAAGGGCCTCGGCCAGGGCGTCCGTGTCAGCGCCGTCGTCCCCGAACCACTCGGGTTCCGGCCGGGTCCCACCCGAGGTGAATCGGCACATCGCCAGCAGGTGATTTGACCAGAACCCGGCGCCCTCAAGCAGCCGCTCACCCGCAACCAGCGACCCGTAGTCGTACCCCTTGATCAGAACGGACCGGAGTGTCTCAGGCTCCACCGACACGTCTCGGCCGCCGTCCGTGGGAGTAGCGGGACAACCCTTAGGCGGGGGTGCGCGAGGTGGCCATTTCGGGTTCCTGGCATTGCTCGGATTGATGACGGTCAGCGGCAGCGGGAGGCCCGCGGTCGCGGCTCTCACCTTGCGAAGCACCTTCGTGGCCTCTTCGACCTGATCGTGCTCGTCCTCGGGAAGCTTGCTCATGTATTCGCTCATCTTCGCCCCGACCTGCTGGAACGCGGATATCTCATCGCTCGGACCCCGGGTGACGAACTCCGCTGCCCCGGTGGCCATCGCCATCTCCCGGTTGCCTTTCAGCGCGCGGATGTGGTCCTGGACTGCGGGAAGGTAGGACGCATCGGGCCGGTAGTGCTGGTCGCCGCCGCATCACCCACGTCAACACATCCACCACCAGCACGCCTCCCACCCGAACCCTCCTCGGAGGGTAGGAGGCCTCGGCGGTCGGTGCCGGAATCCGGGCGAACCGACTGCACGGCAGACGATCTCCTGCTAACGATCAGGCTCTCGACCAGCCCGAGTGCCCCAGCTCTGCACCACACCAGCCCCGCGACCTCCGACTTCAAAATGAAACGAGCTCAATGGATCGGCCCCTTTACAGACCCGGGTGTAGACGACGTAGATCGGGAGTAGAGCGGGGCCTCGGAAGATGGAGGAGAAGAAGCGGAATCCGAGCAGTCGGACCTGCCGATGACGGGTGGGTTTCCGGGTGGCCGGAGTGGAATGCGGAGGAGGCTCCAGGATGCTCTCACCGGAGAAGAATCGGATGCTGACCCAGGTAGGTGCCGGTACACCCATGGGCGCACTGCTGCGCAGGTACTGGCATCCGATCGCCCCGGCCATGGAACTTCGGGAGCGGAGGGTCAGGCCGGTCAGGCTGTTGGGGGAGGACTTGATCCTGTTCCGGAAGCCGGGCGGGGGCCACGGGTTGATCTCCCGCTACTGTCCGCACCGGACGACAGATCTCAGCAACGGGTGGGTGGACGGCGATCTGATGCGGTGTGCCTATCACGGGTGGGCGTTCAACTCCGACGGGCAGTGCGTGGAGCAGCCGTTCGAGGAAGCCGGGCCGGCCGGCGGGTTCCGCGGGAGGGTCGGGGTGACGTCCTACCCGACCGCGACGCTCGGGGGGCTGGTGTGGGCGTACCTGGGTCCGGGGCCCGCGCCGCTGCTGCCGGACCTCGAGCCGTTCAGCTGGGCGCACGGGTTCGTCGAGCTGATCCTCACCGAGCTACCGTGCAACTGGTTCCAGTGCCACGAGAACGGCATGGACCCGGTTCACTTCGAGTGGTTGCACTCGAACGGCAACGCGGTACGGCTCGACCCCGAGGCACCTGTCTACGCGCCTCGGCACACGGCGATCGACTTCTTGGAGTTCGAGCACGGCTTCGTCAACGGCCGTGAGGTCGAGACCGAGAACACACCGGAGGGGGCCTTCGCCCGGTCCAGCAGCACGGCCGACGGCGGAATCCTCTGCTTGTGGCCGTACACCCTCGCCTCGGGCAACACGGTCGAGTTCCGGGTGCCGGTGGACGACTACCGGACCCTCAACATCACCTGGCAGTACTCCGTGCTCCCCGACGATGTCGCCGTCGGCGTGCCGGAGTCCGAGGAGGTGCCGTACTGGTACGGTCCGCTCACCGAACCGGAGAGCGACCGGATCATCACCTCGCACACGGGCAACCAGGACTTCGCTGTCTGGATCGGCCAGGGCGCGGTCACCGACCGGAGCAGCGAGCACCTGGGGCGCAGCGACAAGGGCATCACCCTGTTGCGGCGCAGGTACCTGGAGGCGATCGACCAGGTTGCCAGGGGCGAGGACCCGCCGGGTACGGTGCGCGACCCCGGAGCGAACGTGCGGATCCCGCTCCCGCTCCCGAGGAAGTTCATCTACACCGAGGGCATCCCCCGCGAGGTCTTCGAGGCGAAGCTCGCCGCCCGGAAGCGGAGCGGGCTGTTCGGCATCGGGGGCTTCCTGGCGGTCCAGGCCGGAAGGCCTGAGCACCTCCAGGTGATGTACGAGAAGGTCGCCGGCATCGGGGACAGGACAGCCCTCGGTACCGGTGGGGCCGTGTAGGCGGCGACCGGCCGGGGGAGTGCCGGGGGGGGGGGGGGGCGGGCCCCCCCCCCCCCCGGCCCCCACGACGGTGGAAGGGGGTGCAAGAGGGGGGGCAACCGGGGGGACCGAGCGGGGAGAGGTAGCGGGACAACGGGGGCCGCACAGCC
>NZ_JBHYYB010000117.1:4121-7069 GCF_042752535.1 Kitasatospora sp. NPDC059327
CCAGCTGCGCCGCCGACCCGGGGCCATCCGGGCGTGGTGCGTGCGGCTCCGGCGGGGCCACCAGGGAGGCGACGGTCCGGGCCGGGTGGCGGGCCAGCCGGGTGGCCGCCGTCCGCAGGGCACTCGGGAGGTGGCCGCAGGCGGCGGCGAGCGCCTGCACGGCGCACGGCTCGGCAAGGGTCCGGGACGGCCCGATGACCGAGGTGATCAGTGTGGTGGAATCCGCGGCGGCCAGGGGCTCGAGGCGGACGGCCGCGGTGACGCCGAGCATCGGATACTTACGCGCGCTGAGCAGCACCGCGCTGCCGGGCGCGTTGGGGAGCAGCGGGGCGATTTGCTCGGCGTCGCTGATGTCGTCGAGGACGACGAGGATCCGGCGGTCGGCGAGCACGCTTCGGTAAAGGGCGGCGCGTTCGGCCGTTCCGCTGGGTACGCGTTCTGCGGGCACGTTGAGGGCGTCCAGGAACCCGGCGAGGACCTCGTGGGCGCGCACCGGGTTGCCGGAGGACTCGTTCAGCGAGGCCCACAGCTGGCCGTCGGGGAAGTTTCCGGCGATCGCGCGCGCCACCGCGGCGGCCACCGTGGTCTTGCCGGTACCCCCCGGCCCGGTTACCAGACCCACGGCGTGGCTGCGCTCGGTCAGGGCCGCCGACAGCAGTGCCGTCTCGTTGGCTCTGCCAACCAGGTCTGGTGTTGCCGGAGGAAGTTGGCGAGGTACAGGCCTTGCCGTGACCGGCGGGGCCGCGAGCCGGACGGCCGACCGGGTGGGCGCCGGGTCCAGCCCGTTGAGGATCGCGTGGTGGACCTCGGAGAGGTGGGTACTCGGGTCGATGCCCAGCTCGTCGTCGAGCCTGCGGCGCATACGCCGGTAGACCCGCAGCGCGTCGGCCTGCATGCCGCAGCGGTAGAGGGTGGTCATCCACGCCGCGTGCAGGTCCTCCGCGAACGGGGCCGCCTGACAGGCCGCCGAGAGCTCGGCCAACAGTGATCTGTGGTTCCCCAGAGCCAGTTCGTATGTATACCAGTCTAGTAGGACAGCCTCCCGTTGCCGGGCCAGCGACTCGCGCCGGCCGTGGCACAGCGGTCCGGGGAGCCCGGCGAGCGCGGTGGTGCCGGTCCATAGCCCGAGTGCGGTCCCGAGCCGGTCGGCGTCCGCGCGGTTGTCGCCGGTGGGCCGGGCGGAGACGAGGTCGACGAACTCCAGGGCGTCGACCGCCGATCGCGGGACGTCCAGCGCGTAGCCTCGGCCTGAGCGGGCGATCAGCGTGGAGCCCAGGCTCTTGCGCAGCCGGAGGACGTAGTTGGCGATCATCGGGACCGCGCTGGCCGGCGGGCGTTCGCCGAACAGTCCGTCGACCAGCTCTTCCGTGCCGACCGGGGTGCCGGCCCGGAGGGCGAGCGCGGTCAGCAGGGCCGTCTGCTGGGGTGGTGGCATCCGGGTCGGCACGGCGTCCTCGCGCAGCACGGCTGGTGCACCGAGAAGTACGAACCTGAACACTGTTGTTACCTCCACGGATTCCCGGCCCGCTCCCTCGGAGCGCGGTGGTGCTGCGGCTCCCGCTCAGGCCTGCTGGGGCTCCGGCGCGCGGGCGACATCGTCCGCGGCCGGGTGCTGCCTCGTCGGCCGGCCTTGCAGCCTGTTGAGGATCGGGCCGGTCGAGAGCGTGGTCAGGACTGCCATGGCGACCAGGAGGCTGTAGGAGGAGTCGTTCAGCAGGCCCGCTTGGCGTCCGGCTGTGAGCACGATCAGCTCGGTGAGGCCGCGGGTGTTCATCAAGGCGCCCAGGATCGCGGCTTCGCGTGGCTGCAGACCGGCCAGCCGTGCCGCCACCATGGTGCCGACAACCTTCCCCGCCACGGCGATCGCGAGCAGTACCAGGAGCTGCAGCAGCTGGGTGGCATGCAGGGCGGAGAGGTCGACCTGCCAGCCGGCCACGACGAAGTACACCGGCATCAGCAGGCCAAGTCCGAGCCCCTCGGCGCTCTCGCGGATCGACCGCACCGCACGCTCGCCGTCCGGGCCCCGGAGGCCGGACAGGACGATGCCGAAGACAAAGGCGCCAAGAACGAAGTGCAGGCCCATCCACTCGGTGGCGGCACAGGATGCCAGCAGGCCGGCCAGGGCGCATACCGGGTCCAGCCGGCCGGAGCGCCGCTGCATCAGGCGGCGCAGGAGCGGGGAACAAGCGGCCGTCACCGCAGCGTAGGGGAGAAGCCACAGCAGGTGCCACGGCTGGTTGCCGTCTGCGCCGAACGCCAGGACCACGGCCAGCACCACCCAGGCCAGCAGGTCGCAGAACGCTGCGCCGGCCAGGGCCGTGCGGCCCAGCGGGTGGCGGGTCATGGCGCGGTCGTCCAGGATCCGGGCCAGCACCGGGAAGGCCGTCACCGACAGGGCCAGTCCCATGAAGAGGCGGGCTCCGAGCGGGGTGGCGTCCGGCGTCGCGGTGTCCCACCAGGTGCCGAGCGAGGTGCCCAGGACGAAGGGCAGGACGATCGAGCCGAGGCCGATTCCGATGGCGGCCCGCCGAGGTGCGTGGTCGCTGCCCCTGCGGAACTCCAGGCCGGTGACGAACATGAACAGGATGATGCCCAGGTTCGCGAACGCGATGAGGAAGCCTCGGGTCTCCACGGGGAACAGTGCCCTGGTGAGGGCGCCGTGCAGCACGGTGGGGCCGAGCAGGATCCCCATGACGACCTCGCCGATGACTGCGGGCTGGCCGCACCGACGGGCGAGTGCGCCCGCTCCCCGGGCCAGGACCCCGATCAGGGCCAGGTCGAGTAGGAGGATGACGACGGTATGACTGGCCATGCTTTCTGACCTTCCTCGCGAATAGTTGGCGGTCGTGGGGCCCACCCCCCCACCGGCCGCCGGCGCACAGCCCCGGGCGGGGGGGGGCGGGGGGAGATTAGAGGGGAGGCGACGCGGAACCACACGATGAACACCA
>NZ_JBHYYB010000117.1:7079-25430 GCF_042752535.1 Kitasatospora sp. NPDC059327
TTTTGTCTTTCTCTTGTTTTTTTCTCCCGTTGTTTTATTCCCTCCGTGTTTTGGGGGGGGGGGGGGGCGGCCCGGCGCGGGGGGGGCCCCCCCCCCCACGGCCGGGGGCGGGTCGGTCAGTCGTTGTCGAGCGTGCGGGCCGCCTGGACCTCCGGGTTGTCCCACCAACGGTCGTCGCCCACCAGGTCCTTTTCCAGGTCGCGCTTGGCGGCCCAGGTCATGTTCAGGATGGTGCGGGTGGAGTCCTCGCTCAGTGGCACCGTACGGTGCAGAGTGGTGTCGGTGCGCAGCAGGTACAGGTCACCGGACTCCAGTCCGTGGGTGTGGATCTCGCGCTCGCAGAGCGTCTGGTTGATCCGCGGGTCGGACTTGTCCCAGTGGGTGTGCGGTACAGCCTGGAGCATCCCGCCGTGCTCGACCGGCGGCATCCGCAGCGCCCAGATCAGCGCGAAGCTGTAGTCGCCCCAGTGCCAGCCGTGAGTGTCGGACTTGAACTCCTGGTGAGTGATCAGGTAACGCTCGTCATCGGAGACCTGGGGGAGGATCTCCTCCCGGGTGATGTCGGCCAGGAAGCCGAGCAGCACCTCAGAGCGGGACAGCGTGCTGATGAGCTCGCTCTTCTCAATCTCCTCGCTCTTGACCACGCTCATCCGGCGAGGCGTGTTGCCGGTGGTGCTGAGCAGCAGGTTCCGGCGTTCCTTGTGCTCGTCGATCAGCCGGTCGGTCTCCTCGCGGACTGCGGTTTGCAGCTCGTTCGGCACGAGCCGGTTGGCGGCGTCGAACTTGACGAAGCCGAGGCGGTGGAATCGGTCGGCGAGCCGTGAGACGGACTCGGGGGTGTGGTGCTCGGCCAGAAACTTGGCCAGGTCCTCGTTGATCTGCTGCACGTTCATGCGAGTGCTCTCCTTAGATGGTGGCGGGACCGGGCATTCCTCGGTCGGACCGAGGGCCCCGGATGTTCCAGGTGAGGACCGCGGACAGGGCCGCGATCACAGGAATCGCGCTGAGCGCCGTGAGGCTACTGACCTCGGCCGCGAGCCAGGCGCCGACCGCTGCGCCGGCCTGCGTGAGGCTGCTCAGCCAGGCCTGCGTCTCGGCTGCGTTCCCTTCGGGGGCGAGGTCGCCGCCTGCGGTGAACAGTGCGCCGAAGGTCGAACCGTAGGCGAAGCCGGTGATTGGGCAGGCCAGCGCCATGACCAGGGGGGACAGTTGGGAGGCGGCGGCCAGCAGGACGACGCCCGCCGCAAAGACTCCGAGCAGGACCGAGAGTTTGGGCCCCCGTGCGAGCAGGCCGGGGGCGGCTCCCAGGGCGAGGCTGCCGACGATACTCCCGATCGAGAGCGCGCCGATCTGGAAGCCGATGTACGTCGTGGTGTGCTGTGCCACGTTGAGCGCGAAGATGATCACATCGATCGCGGTGATCATTGCGCTGAACGCAGCGTGGGCGATCAGGAGTCGGCGCAGCGGTGCCGAGCGCAGCGGGCCCGCCCAGTGCCCGCTGCCGGTGCGGCGGGCGGGCAGCGGGGCGGCCGGGAGGCTGAGCACCAGCACGACCGAGACCACTGTCAGCGCTCCGAAGAACGCGAACGCCACCTCGCCCGACAGGCTGAGGCAGAGCCAGGTGGCCAGGGCTGGCCCGGTGATGTGCACGATGTCGCTGGTGGCCGCGTCGAGCGCCATTGCGGTGACCAGCTGCCGTTCGCCGCCCACCACCCGCCACAGTGTGCGCATCATGATGCCCACCGGTGGCACGGTGATCCCGCTGAGCGCTGCCAGGGCCAGCAGCAGCAGGACCGGTCCGCGGACCGAGGCCACCGCGGTCAGCAGCCCGAGCGCGACGACGTAGCACACCAGGCAGCCGACCAGGATCGGCCGGTAGGGGTGCCGGTCCATCAGGCGACCGCGGAACGGGGCGGACAGCCCCTGTCCGATCGACATGAAGCTGATCGCCAGAGCGCCTGTCACGTTGGAATAGCGCGGCCCGAGGTAGAGCAGCAGGCTCAGGGCGACCATGCTGAGCGGCAGCTTCGACAGGAGGGCGGCGATCAGCATGCGGCCGATACCGGGTACCGCCAGCAGCTCCCGGTAGCCAGGTGGCAGCAGTTGCAGCCCCCGGCGCCGGCCTGGGCGGAACTCCTCCTCAGTCCGTATCATCGGGGGCGATCTCCAGCGAGACCAGCGCCCGGATCTCGTCGAGTGCCCGGACCACGGCGGCCTGGTCGGGGCCGGACACCCAGGCCCCGACCGGGATGCTCTTGGTGTCGCGGGTGACCGGGACATGATCGCCGGGCTGGTAGGAAACCAGGACCTTGTCGACGCTCGGGTGATTCTCCAGCTCGGCCAGCCCGTGCACTGCGACCAGCGTGCCGGGGGCCCCGTCGTTGCGGATGGCGATCGCCCCGAATATTGCCCGGATGTCCAGGTCCTGGTCCATGATCGCCGGACGTCGGCCGAGGTAGCAGGTGAGCGCGTCGTGGAAGGGCCGAATCGCGGTGTGGTCGGCCCACTGGTCGGTGGCCGGGCCGCCCGGCAGTCGGGCGCCGATCTCCATCAGGTACACGCCGTCGGGGGTGCACTTGACCTCTGTGTGGCTGGGGCCGCGGTGCACACCGAACGCGGAGAGCACCTCGTGGACGTAGGCCTCGACCCGGGCCCAGTCGGGGTCGTCACGCGTGGCCTGGACGTTGTTCCACAGCGGGAAGTCGTAGTCCCGGCTATCCGGCTGCCGGTACTCCCACATGTCCATCACACGGTGCTCGCCGTCGCTGCTGAAGCAGTTGACGGCAAACTCTCGGCCGCGGACGTATTGCTCGACTAGCCACTCCTTGACCGGCCAGCCGAACAGGTCGTTCTCCTCGGCGATCCGCAGGTCCTTCGCCTCCGCGGCGCTGCGGACCAGGGTGACGCCGTGCGCGCCGGCACCCATGGTGGGCTTGACGATGACAGGGAAGCCGATCTCCTCGGCCGCGGCAGGCACCTCGGCCAGGTCGTACACCAACCGGAACACCGGGATCCGCACCCCGCCTTGCGCGGCGTGGGCCCGCATGGCCGCCTTGTTGCGCCTGGCCCAGGCCAGCTCCACCTCGTTGCCGGCCAGCCCGAGTTCGTGGGCCAGGACGTCGGTCAGGTGAACGGCGGACTCCATCGCCGGGACGACCGCCTTCACCTCGAAGTCGATGTCCGTGAGGGCGTCGAGCACGTCGAGGGCCTTGGATGCGTACAGCGACGCGTCGTCGTCCCGCGTGTGGTCGGGCCACCGGGAATTAAGCTCGGTGGGTTCCACGGTGTAGAGGGAGACCACGTGGAGCCCGAAATCACGGGCCGCCTTCTTGTAGCCTTCGCCGGTTTTGACCGGGTCGATGAGGAGTACGGCGGGCTTGCGGCTGCTCAAGGGATCGTTCCTTCTCGGACGGAGTGGGTGCCGGGCCGGTCGGCCGCAGTCACGCGGCGGGCAGCAGTCCGGGGTGGTGGCGTTCGACGACCTGCGGGAAGGCCCGGAGCATCCCCTTCATGACGTTGTCCCCGTAGCCGGCGAAGAGCGGGTTCGAGGGGTCGGGCACGACACCCGCGGCCGTTTCGACGTACGGGCCGGGCAGCGGCTGCATCGACGCGTCCAGTCGGGGGTTGTAGAAGAACGGGGCGGAGTAGCGGTCCACCCCGGGGGCCGGCCGCACCACCCTGTGGGTGGTGGCGCGCAGGTAGCCGCGGGTGGCGACCTCCAGCAGCTCGCCCAGGTTCACGACGAACGCTCCCGGTATCACCGGCACGTCGGCGAACACCCCGTCCTCGACCGCGACCTGGAGCCCGCCCTTGTCGTCCTGCAGGAGCAGGGTGAGGATGCCGTAGTCCTTGTGGACGCCCACGCCCTGGTCGTTGCCGCCGACCTCGGCGCGCTCCGGACCGGGGTAGTGCAACAGCTTGAAGTGGACGTGCGGGTCCGGGGCCACCACGTCGTCCAAGAAGTCCGCAGGGACCTCGAGCGATTCGAGGATCAGTCCGAGCAGCCGGTGCGCGACACCGGTCAGTTCGCCCGTCCACCGGTGAACCGTGCCGGCGAGTTCGGGCATGGCGGCCGGCCACTGGTTGGGGCCGGCCAGCCACCGGTAGGAGGGCTCGTCGGGACGCGGGGCGGCAGAGGGGTGCTCCGGGCCGATGTCGAGCTGGCGCCGCTGGTCCGCGATGCCCTGGGTCAGCTCCCGGCCGATCTCCGAATACCCGCGGAAATGGGGGGAGTTGAGGATACTCAGCGCGGACCGCTCGGACTCACGCAGTGCGAAGAACCTCCGGGCCTGGTCGAGCAGCGCGTCACCGCCGGTGACGCCGTGCCCCACCAGCTGGAAGAAGCCGATGTCGTGGACCGCGGTGCGCAGCCGCTCGAGCAACTCGGCGCGGGTGCGGGGCCCGCGCTCGGCGTCGCGCAGATCGATGACGGGGAACAGCTCGGACAAGGGAGGTCCTCCTTCGAGGTTCGAAAAACGGCAGGGAAGGCCCGCGGACGGGCACGGGAGGGCCTCAGCCGGCCCTGTTCAGCACCTGCCGGGCCGGGCCCGGCAGCTCGCCGTCGTAGCGTCGTTCGATGTAGCTGAGACGGTTCAGCAGCTCGAAAGCGGGCGACCCCGTGGCGGTCCGCGCGGAGGCGGCCGCGATCGGCATCCGGCCGGTCCGCTGCCACTGCAGGCGCCCGGTCCCGTCGATCAGGGTTCGGGCCAGGTTGGCGTTGTCCGGATGCAGGCAGTACGGGACGTCCAGAAGACCCTGCCGGAAAGCTCGGACCAGTGCCTCGCCGACGTCGTGGTGGAGGGAGAGCGTCGCCTCGACCAGGGTGCGCGCCTCGAGGTGGACGGCCTCCTCCTCTGCCGTCACCGACTGCTCCGCGGCGGCGTCCGGCCGGCCCGCCACGTCGCCGGCGAGCTCCAGTGCCTCAATGTTCTCCTCGACCGTGGGGATGCGCTGCGCCTCGACCGCAGTCTTGGTCACCAGCCGCTCGGCCCCGGAGGCCCGGGCCAGTCGGACGCTGTCCTCCAGAAGCCTGAGTGCTCCGGCCGCGGTCCGTGGGAAGACCCCCATGTAGGTGTAAAGGACGACGTGCCAGCGCACCGTGCCGAGGAACTCGGCGGCCAGCCGCCGCATGGCCCGCAACGCGGCCAGATCCTGGACCGGATTGGTCTGCTGTGCATAGCTGAGCGAGACGTTCCCGATCCCGTGCTGGACGAAGAACAGGCACTCGAGCACGCTGAGCGCCACCAGCAGCCCCGGAGGGCAGAGTTGGCCCAGCATGCAGCCGCCGAAGCTCTCCAGGTGGACCGGCTGCCCGGCCGGGGCGCGGCGCGCCAGCAGCTCGCAGCTGTCGGCCCAGGCCCGGGTGGCCTCGGCCACCGGGGTCCGGCTGTAGGGCAGGCAGTACGACACGGGCCCGCCCTCGCTCGCGGTCAGGCCCGCGGCCAGCATGGCCTCGAACAGTTGCAGTGGCAGGGCCGAGCCGTGCCGCAGCTGGACCGGGAAGTCCGGTCCAGCAAGGTCGGCCAGCAGCTGGCGGTTGACCTCGGCTCCGTGCTCCACCAGCGGGTACCCGTTGAGGGACACCCCGGTGCGCAGCGCCTCCCGGGCCGAACCGTGGTCGCCCACCCTGGTGTAGCTGTCGACGGTGATGGTGCCGACGGTGGTGGCCCGGGTTGCGAGCACGGCTTCCAGGCCGGCCCGCATCCGCTCGGGAGCGGAGAACCCCATCCGGGGCTGGACCACCAACTCGCCTGCCCGGGAACGCTCGTGGATGAAGTCGCAGAAGTCGTTCCCGCTGGACTGCAGCAGGGTGCCGTTCATGCGTTTCCTCCCGGAGCCGGCCCGGCGAGCGCCGGCTGTGCCGCGGACGCTGCGCCGAGATAGGCGAGGAACTCGGACACGTCGGGACCGGAGCCGGCCTCGAACACCGCGTCGAATCCGGCGGCGATCAGCTCGGCCTGCGAGCCCGCGTCGACGGTGCCCTGCAGGCCGAGCTTCCCGCCGATCATCATCGGGACCCGGGCGAGCGCCGGCTCTGCGCGCAGCCTGCGGGCCAGCCGGATGCCGTCCAACCTGCCGTGGCCGTTGACTGTGCTGATCACCACCGCGTCCGGAACCCTGGCCAGGCAGACCTCCAGCAGAAGGTCGTCGGGGACGCAGGCGCCCAGGTTCTCCACCTGGTAGCCGTTCTCCTCCAGCAGCAACTGGAGGAAGACCAGGTTCCAGGTGTGCGAGTCGGAGGAGACACTGGACAGTACGCACCGCCTGCGGTGCGCTGGCGAGCTGATCACGTGGGACTCCTTCGGGCTCGGCGGGTCTGTGAAGGACGGAGACAAGGGGTCAGCGGGCGGTCTGCAGGTGGGTGAGCAGCTCGGACCTGAGCAGGCCCTCCTCGGCGAACGCCCCGCCCAGCGAGCTGGAGGTCATCCGGGCGCTCGTCTTGATGCCCCGCATCGTCATGCACAGGTGCTCACCGGTGCCGATCACCGCCACGTCCTCGGTGCCGGTGATCCGGACCACGTCGGCGCCGATATCGGACACCAGGCGCTCCTGCACCTGCAGCCGGTGCGCCCGGTGGTGGGCGATCCGGGCGAACTTCGACAGGCCCAGCAGCCGGTCCGCAGCGCGGTAGGCGATGGTCAGCGAGCAGTTGAAGGGAAGCAGGTGGTGCTCGCACAGCGACCAGACATCGATGCCGGACACCACCACCAGCTGGCCTGCGGTGGTGGTCGCGAAGACCGTGTCGATCGTGCCCGGGTCGTACTTGGTGAACTCGCGCCACCACCGGGCATAGCGTGCGGGCGTGTCCCTGAGCCCGTCCCGCGAGGGGTCCTCGCCGATCTCCTTCAGGAGCCGGCGTGCCAGGTCCTCTAGGGGATCCTCACCGAGCCCGCCCACCATGGAGCGAAGGCCCTTGTCCACGTCCAGGTTGGTACTCATCTCAAACTCCTCTCCTGTGTCCCCAGACCAACGTGTGCAGCCTGGTCGTGATGTTCCAGCGCCGGTCGACGACCTCGTCGGCGAGCTGTCGGATGTGCCGGTCGATTTCCGCGCCGCTCTGGCCCTCAGGCATCACCCAGACCGAGGTGATGCCTGCCGCCGCCACCAGTTCGGCGACCTCGTCGAGGTCGGCGCTGTTCCGGCACACGAACTTGAAGGTGCTGGATGGCAGGGCAGCCAGACGTTCCAGCGCGGCGGGGACGATGCGTTTTGCGGCCGGGTCGCCGGCGTGCGAGAGCTTCGGCGAGACGTTGAAGCGGGCACCCGCCGCGATCAGGCGCGGGTCCGGGATCCGGGTCCCGTTGGTCTCGATCTCCACCTCGACGCCGCGTTCGGCCAGCGCCTCCACGAGCGGGACCAGACGCTTCTGCTGGTTGAGAGGTTCACCGCCGGAGATCACCACCAGCCCGACCCCGAAGGCGAGCAGGCGCTCCAGCACCGTGGCGACGGGCAGCCGGTTCAGCTCCGTTTTCGGATCGAACGCGATGCCGGTGTCGCTGACCCCTTCCCAATCCCAGGTGTAAGGGGTGTCGCACCAGCGGCACGAGAGATTGCAGCCACCCAGCCTTAGGAAGGCACAGCGGCGGCCGAGCGATCGTCCTTCCCCCTGGAAGGACTCAAGTGGGGCCGAAGATCTCGTTGACGACGAGTTCCGGTTCCACGGGGCACCACCTCCTCAAACAGACGGGTTGGGGCATCCCCCGCCGTCCTCCGGCTCAGCGGCGGTACTCGGCCCAGGTCTTGGGGGTTTCGGAGACCCGTACGGCGGTCAGCTCGGGGAACTCCGGGATCCACTGCTCGTAGATCCAGATCGCCAGGTTCTCCGCGGTCGGGTTCTCCGCGACCACCTCGTTGAGGTGCTGGTGGTCCAGCCACTCGTCGATCCACCCCTTGAAGCTGGAGAGATCCCCGTAGTCACGGACGAAACCGGGGCCGGTCAGCGCTTCCCGGCCGGCGCTCAGCTCGATTTCGACGACGTAGTTGTGGCCGTGCAGACGGCCGCACTGGTGGCGCTCGGGAAGCCCGGCGAGCTGGTGGCTGGCGGAGAAGGCGAACTGCTTGGAGATGCGCAGCGTCATGATGTGTGCTCCTGGTAGATAGTGGGGTCTTGGACACCGGCCGCGGCGAACGCCTCCTGGCGTTCCCAGCACGCGGCACAGCGGGCGCAATGGTCGTCCTCCCCGCGCAGGCAGGTCCAAGTCTCGGTCCACGGGAGACCAAGCCGCTCGCCCAGCCTGACGACATCCTTCTTGCCCAGGCCGGACAGCGGCGCGAGCAGGGCGAGGTCGGGATGGGCGTACCCGGCGGTGGCGATCCGTTCCATCGCGATGAAGGACTCCAGGAACTCCGGAGTGCTGTCGGGGACGGACACGGTGTCGTCCGCCATGATCCCGATGGCGACGGCTTGGGCCTTCTCAGCCACCGCCACTGCGAACGCCACCGACAGAAGCAGGGCGTTGCGGTTCGGGACGATGTTCGGGCTCTCGCCGTACCCGGACCAGGTCTGCTCCGGGATGTCGACCGTCGGGTCGGTCAGCGAGGAGCCGCGCAGCAGGCCGCCCATCGCGCTCAGGTCCGCCACCTGGTGGACCGCGCCGAGCCGCCTGCCGGCGGCGGCGGCGAACCGGTGCTCCTTGCGGTGGCGCTGCCCGTAGTCGACGGACAGCAGATGCAGGTCGTTGCCCAGCTCCTTGAGCTGGTGCGCCATCGTGACGGAGTCCATGCCTCCCGAGACGATGGCGACGATCTTCGCCACAGTGTTCCCCCTGATGTGTCGGTGCTGACTTATGCGGTGGCCGCGGCCGGTCGGTCGTCCGACTGCGGCGGTGTGCTGGGGCCCGGCGCGGCCAGCCCCGCGCTCAGTCGAGCGGAGCGCCGCGGACGACCACCGCGGCAGCGGCGCGGGTCAAGGCCACCTCGCACTCCTGCTCGGTGGCGGCGACAGCCACCACCAGGGCGTACCGGCAACGGACGTGGTCGGCGGGCGGCAGCCGGAGCTGCCGGCCCGGCCCCGCCAGAACCTGCACGTCGTGGATCTCCGTGGACAGGCGCTCCCGGTCGACGTCCACGGACTCGACCGTCAGGTCCCGCTCGGGGTACAGGAAGCGGATGGCCGCCACCCGCTGCCGGGAGGCTGTAGTCCTGGGGAGCGCCCCGGCGGCCAGGTCGGCCGCCACCAGCCCGACCTCGATGCCGGTCGCGAGTCCACCCAGGTAGGGGATCCGGTCGCCGCCGACCCGGGCGTTGATCTCCACCACCCGGGGGCCGGCCGAGGTGAGCCGGAGCTCGGTGTGGGTGACCGTGTCGGTGAGGCCGACGGCGGTGTGGGCATCCTGGAGGACCTGTAGTAGCACGGGGTCGCCGAGCAGCGGGTCGTCCGCCCTGACCAGGTGGCCGACCTCCTCGAACCCCGGTGCGTACCCGATCCGCTTCCGGGCGACGAAGAGCACCGTGACCAGGCCGTCGCGGCAGACGGCGTCCACGCTGATCTCCGGCCCGTCGAGGTACTCCTCGACCAGGACTGGGCGCTCGTACGTCGGGACCTCGTCGAACCAGATGGCGGTGGCCTCGCGGTACGCCTCCGCCAGGTCCTGCGGGGCCCGCACCAGCGACACGCCGTTGCTCGCGGACAGCGCCCGCGGCTTGACCACCACGGGGTAGCCGAGGCGCTCGGCGGCCTGCCGTGCCTCCTCGAAGTCGCCGACCGCGATCGACTCGGCCTGCGGCACGCCGACGGCCTTCAGCGCCTGGCGTCCGGCGAACTTGTCCCGGCACGCGTGCACCGCCTCCACCGGGCTGGTCCGCAGCCCGAGGGCGGTGGCCACCACGGCGGCCGACTCGACGCGGGTTTCCTCGTACGTCAGCACCCCGGCGAAGTCCTCCGGGCTCCCCTTGGCGATCTTGATCATCGCCTCGGGGTCCAGGGTGTTCACCGTAGAGTACGTCGCGATGTAGGGCGACTCCCAGGTGGGGGTCGCCTGGGACAGCAGGTGCAGCCGGTACCGGGTCGCCATGGCGCGCAGCATGTACTCGCGCCAGATCTGGGCGCCGCTGCCGATGAGCAGCAGCAGGGGTTTGTGTCCGTCGGCCGGGTGGTCGTTGGTCATGTGGTCACCGTTCGGTGCAGAGGGAGGTGGTGTCGTATCGCCGGGCCGCGACGGCCCGGCGGGGGGTCAGGCCGAGAGGCGGTGGACGGATCGACCTCGACCTCGAACAGGCCGACCGCCTGCTGCGCCCGGCTCAGCGCCGTGTCGGGGTCCTCGCCGACCGCGAGCACGTCGCCCTGACGGTCCCAGGAGCTGCGCAGCGGCGGAACCAGGTCGCCGACGGCTGCGGTGAGGTAGGCGGACTCAACCCCTTCGGCGGCGCGCGCCTCGTCGAGACCGCCGACCGAGGTCACCTCGCCCTCCGGAAGGGTGAGGAACCAGATCGCGGCCGCGGCCGCCAGGGGCCGCGGGGTCAGATCCAGCGGCTTGCCCGACAGCCAGGTGAAGGTGAGCTCCTGGACGTCGAAGCCGCTGGCCAGCCGGACGAGTTCGACGATCGCGTCGCCGCCGGGCCTGGTGTGCGTCTCGATGACCCGGGGGCCGCGATCGGTCAGGACGATCTCGGTGTGGGCAGGACCCTCCTGGACACCGAGTGCTGTCAGCAACCTTCGCACCTCGGCGGCGATCGGGGCCTGCTGCTCGGCGGTGATCCGGGCGGGCACCAGGTGGCCGATCTCGACGAAGTTCGCCGTCTTGAACTTTTCGGTCACCGCCAGTATGTGGTGTTCGCCGGCCACGCTGAAGGTCTCCACGCTGAATTCCGGGCCGGTCAGGAACTCCTCTGCCAGCCACGGTGCCGACGTCTCCTTCCCTGGTACGGAGAAGTCCAACTCCCCGGCCAGCTCCCGTAGTCGGGCCCCATGTCGCACGAAGTGGATCTG
This sequence comes from Kitasatospora sp. NPDC059327, assembly GCF_042752535.1. Classification (NCBI taxonomy): domain Bacteria; kingdom Bacillati; phylum Actinomycetota; class Actinomycetes; order Kitasatosporales; family Streptomycetaceae; genus Kitasatospora; species Kitasatospora sp. NPDC059327. The sequence goes on from NZ_JBHYYB010000117.1 coordinate 18,007, forward strand.
CTGACTCCCGGTTCCCCTGGTGGGCTTGAGGATCAGTGGGAAGCCGAGGACCTCGCCGAGTCCGAGGAGGTCCTGTGCGCAGCGCACCTTGGCGAAGGCGACCTTGCCGACCTCGCTGCCGCGCAGCACCTCGCGCATGAATGCCTTGTCGTCCACAGCCGTGACGGTCCTCAACGGGGTGGCGGTGAGCCCCAGCTCCTGATTGATCCGGGCGACCGTCTGCAGGAAGGTGTCGTGCATGGTGACCGCAAGATCGAATGGCTGGACGCCGTGCAAAGCCACTGCCGCCTGCACGACCCGGTCCGGTGAGACGTCGGGCAGCAGGAGCACGGTTTCGGCCAGCTCCCGGTGGCGCTCCGACAAAGCGTCCTTGGAACCCAGGTAGCCGATCGTCAGTCCCGCACTGTGTGCTGCTTCCATCGCCTCCGTGCGCTTGCCCCCGACAAACAACACGTTGGAGACGGCTGATGGCCTGATCACCTTGCTCCCCCTGGCTCTTCAATGGTCATGGAATCAACTCCACGCCGGACCGGGTCCGGCTGTTGCCGCAGCGGGCGCATCAGCGAGGTGCCCGCGGTTGGATGAACAGTGCGATGGGCGCCCGTGACCGGCCTGACCACCCCGACCCCGCACCACGCCAGCCCCCGTGACTTGCAGACTTCAGGATGGAATTGGCTCACTGAAGTCGGGGACCTGGGCGCCCATGAGTTGTTCCGCGCCGCCCTCGAGGAGTTTGGCGGTCTCGTTTGCGCGGGCGAGCATGGTGGCCTCGTAGGCGCGGATGGCGTCGGCGATGGTGTCGGAGGCGGTTATGGCCAGGGCGAGTTCGGCGGCGTCGAGCATGGCGTAGTTGACGCCGACGCCGAGCGGCGGCATGAGGTGTGCGGCGTCGCCGAGCAGGGTGAGGGCGGGGTTGGAGTCCCAGGTGGTCGGGACGGGCAGTGCGTAGATCGGGCGGTCCACGTAGCGGCCGTCGTTGTCGCTGATGAGGCGGCGCAATGCGGGTGACCAGGTGGCGTACTCCTCCAGCAGGCGGGCGCGGATCGCGGCGGTGTCGTCGATGGTCAGGCCGCTGTCGGCGATCCAGCCTGCCGGGACACGGCGGATCAGATAGACGCGGATGTGGTCGCCGCCGTTGCGCTGGGCGAACATGCCGCGCTCGCCGTCGCCGGCGGCGGCGCTGCCCTGGCCGACCAGGTCGGCGATGTCGGGGTGGCGGGCGTCGACGTCGTCGAACCAGGCCTCCAGGAAACTGACGCCGGTGTAGCCGGGGACGGCGGGGGACAGGGCTGGTCGGACCCGGGAGAAGGCTCCGTCGGCGCCGATGACCAGGTCGGTCTCGATGATGGTGCCGTCGGTGAAGTGCAGGAGGCGTGGGCCGTCCGCGGGTCCACTGACGTGGTCGAGGCCACGGCCCCACTGGACGGTTCCGGGCTGGAGGGAGTTCAGAAGCAGGTCGCGGAGTACGCCGCGGTCGATCTCAGGTTTGACGAGCTCCCCCTCCGCGGGCACGTGGTGGTTGATGATCTCGCCCGATGGTGTCATCTGCCGCATCTCCTGCCCTTCGGGGCGGGCCAGGGCGAAGAACTGGTCCAGCAGTCCGGCCTCGCGGAGCGCGATCTGGCCGTCGTCGTGCAGGTCCAGGGTGCCGCCCTGGTTGCGTGCGTCCGGGCTGCTGTCGCGGTCGTAGACGGTGGCGCTGATGCCGTGCTTCTGGAGGATGCGCGCGCAGGTCAGGCCGCCGGGGCCCGCCCCGACGATGGCGATCCGGGGGGTGGCATGGGTGTTCATGGCTGTGCTCCGATCATGAGGGCGGGTTGGCGCCTTCCGCTGCTCGCGGGCACCGGATGAGGGTGCAAGGTCGCAGGCTGGTGCCGCCCGCGGTGGCGTTGTTCTCCTGGCCTGGGGGCGGTGCGGAGACGGTCGGTCAGTGCGCTGCAGCCACCACATCAGGAGAGCACACCAAGGCAATAAGTGCAACAGCTCAATTTTGGAATCAGGGAAACCGTTGAGGTATGGTAGCCCTATGGTCGACACCACCACGCAGGACGATGCCGCACCGGCCCCCATCGGCCGCCGTGAACGCAAGAAGGCGGCCACTCGGCAGGCCATCGCCGACGCAGCCCTGCGGCTGTTCCTGGAACGCGGCTACGACAACGTCGGCATCCGCGAGATCGCCGACGCCGCAGACGTGTCGACCACCACCCTGTTCAAGCACTTCACTGTCAAGGAAGCACTCGTCTTCGACCGCGAGGCCGACCTCGAATCCGCCCTCCTGGCCGCCGTGCGTGAGCGCCCTGCAGGGCAGTCCGTCCCCGACGCCCTGCGTCAGCACGCCCTCCGCCACCGCCGATCAGGAGCCGGCGCCGATCCGCGCTTCGCCACCTTCCTTGAGCTGGTCAATAAGACCCCGGCGCTGCGCGACTATCACCAGGCCATGTGGCTCCGCCACACGGCGGCCCTCGCCGCGGCCGTCGCCGAGGAGAACGGACTCCCGGCCGACGACCCCGCATGCACCGCCCTGGCCCACTTCGCCCTCGAAGCCCCGCACGCCGCCCGCGCACACCCCGACCCCGACCAGGTCATCACAGCCGCCTTCGACCTGCTGGACCACGGCTGGCACGCACTCGCCCGACCGGCAAGCGAAGGCCGGCGCGCACGCTGACCGAGCCGCGCACCTGTTGACAAAGGAAGGCGACAGGGCCGGTGCAGGTCCAATGAACCCACTTGGCCCGGTTCGCGGCGACGCGAAGCCAATCGGAGCCGATGGGGATTGCTGACAGGGCTTGACGACAGATGGGTTCCAATTCTTCGTTCGGAAGGGACCTATCGGCGGCAACCTGCTCTACAAACGGGTCTCGACTGACAATCAGTCGACCGGCCCGCCGAACCTCCTCCTCACCGAGCCCGGGATCGAGGTCCCGGTCACCCCCGAGGAGCAGGCCATCACCTCCAGCCGCCTCCATCCCCAGCAGTGAGCGAAGGTCGGCGAACTGCTGAGGTAGCGCGGCCCGGCGACACGGAGCACATCTCCGAGATGTTCCGCCTCGTCCGCGGCACCGGCCACATCCTCGACGTGCTCGACGTCCTCCACCGTGATCGCCTCGCCCTGCGCATCCACGACGGCGCGTTCCTCGTTATGGACCTTCCCGCCCGCCACCCGCGCACCGGAGTTCATGGTGCAGACCCTCGCGGCCGCCGGCGAGCTCCAGCGCGACCTGCAGTGCGAGCTCACCTGCAACGGCTTGCGGGGCGCCGAGGCCACGGGCAGCAAGGGCGGCCGCCACCCGGCCATCACCACCACGAAGACCAATGCCGTCCGTACGGCGCACCTGGACGGCCGGCCCATCGCCGCCCTGGCCCGCGAACACGGCATCAGCCGCGAAGCCATCCGCACCGCGTCGCCGACCTCCTGCCCGAGCGCATCGCCGCCGACCACGAGGACACCCCGGCCGAGCTACCGGCCGTCCTCGACATGCCAGTCAAGGTCGCCTACTTCCTCCGTACCGCCGAACTGGACGACATCGAGCGGGCCGCGCTCGCGACCGGCTCGAAGGTGCGCCGCGGCCAAGGCTGCGCCCTCCGCGTCAGCGCCGCCCCTGCCGTACACCGCGGACTCCTCGTCCGCGCCCGGCCCCTCTGCGGCGCCAAGGCCGTTCCGGTCCAGCACAAGGCCCGCCGCGAGTACGAGAGCCGCGTCACTGCCCTCAGCCAGTAGCGTCAGGCCGGTGGCCGGCGAGAACTTGGCCGTGTTTCGGTAGTAGAGGATGAGTCTTGGGCGGAGAGTTCTTCGGCCAGTTCCATACAGCGCAGGCGGGCCGGGGAGAGGTCGTAGGGCATCATGCCGACGCCTTCGAACGCGCTCATGGAGCGGACCTCCCGCCTGCCAGAGCCAAGGTCGGCCTCGTCCTCGCCGTCATCGGGATGCAGAGCGTCCCAGGCGTCGAAGAGGGCATCGTCTTCCTTATCCAGGTCGGACTCCTCGATGACGGCGTGCAGGGCGCTTTCGAAGGTGTGCCGCTCGAGGGCCACTTGAGCCACCCGTGGATCATGGACGGCGACACTGTCATCGAGTGCCTCCTCGGCGTCATCGATGCGGTCGGAATCCTCCCGCAGAGTGGGATGCCTGGCCAGGACGACGAAGCGGGTGGCCTGGACGGCCGCGCCGAGCGGGCCGAAGATCCGCTCAGTGACCAGCAGAGTGTCCAGGTCCGCCTGACGCAGGGAGCCCTCGGGCAGGCTCTTGAGGCGTTCGGTGACGAAGTCGGAGAGCAGGCCCATCCGGCTGCCTTCGGTCCGCATCCGCTGCACGGCGGTCCGTTGCCGCCGCAATTCCGCCTCCTGCTCGGCGAGGGTTTCCTCCAACCGCTCCAGGATGCCGGCGATACCTTCTCCGCTGTCCGCGCCGGCGGAAGCCGTGCCGGTGGTAAAGGCGTCACGGATGTCGTTCAGGGCAATCCCGGCGTCGGCCATCTTGCGAATCCACAGCAGGCGGATCATGTCCTCGTACCCGTAGCGGCGGCGGTCATCACCGCCCCGCTCAGGCTCGGGGAGCAGGCCGATCTCGTGGTAATGGCGAATCGCCCGTGGCGTGCTGCCGACGAAGGCTGCCGCGTCACCGATCTTGACCTGGCGGGGTGGTATGAAAGACGAATGCATGAGCAGGGACCTTTTCTCAAGGGACCGGGACGCAAGTCCACTGGACCACATGCCGCTACGGAAGGTGCAACCCCAAACACACCGCCTCGCGCCAATGCCAGGGAGCGCGCCCTTCCTCCGTAATGACCAGCAGGCCCGTCCCTTCCTGCCGGGGGAATCCGCACGACGGCAGACTGAGGCTTCACAGTCACCTCGGGGTGCACCACGAGGCCCTGCGGGACTGGACCCGGCAGGACGAGGCGGACCGTGGTGAGCGCGACGACCGGCTGACCACCACGGAGAAGGAGGAACTGGCCGATCTGCGCAAGGAGAACGCCGAGCTCCGCCGGGCCTACGAGATTCTCAAGGCCGCATCGGCTATTTCGCCCAGGAGCTCGACCCGACCCGGTGACCTCCATGAGGAAGTCGTAGAACAAGCGGACCGGCACCAGTCGCTGCTGGATGGTGGCGTTGGCCAGGCCCGCCCCCGAGTCGATCGAGACTGCATTCGGCCCTCGATGGTGAGGCCGTGAGGTCAACTCCCCTACGTAGAGGGCTATATGTGCGCGGTGGCCAGGTCGACGATCTCCCGTTCGCACATCAGCAGGTACTCGGCCAGCCCGCAGGCGTAGGCATCGATCGTGCGGGGCGCACGTCCGAGATCTGTCCAGATCGTCAGCCATGTCGTCGCCTGCTCGTGTCGGCCGAGCACCGGCCACTTCTCCGTCAGCACCGTTGTGCCGCTCAACACATCTCCCAAGTCCGTGGTTGCACCGGAGAGACATGATCCCCCCTGCAGATTCCACGTAACTTCTAAGATGATCAAGAGGCAGATGTACGGACGGGCGGGATTCGACCTCCTGCGAAAGCGTGTCCTTCTCGCGGGCTGAACACGGTCACGCCGCCGACTACTTGAGAAGTCTGAAGCCCGGTTGGGCAGCCCGCCCACGCAAGAACTCCGTCGTGCCGAACACGGTCGGCAATGGGCCGTCCGTCATCGCGAGCAGACCCGGAAGTCGGTCCACGACTGCAGCCTGGTCATCCAGGAGCTCAGCGTTACTGACCTCGGCTCGTCAGGGTGATGTCGGGATGTCGAGGCTCAGACCGGTGCCGGCTATGAAGCCGTCGAGGGTGTCGGGCCGGTATTGCAGGCGTTTGAGCCGGTTGCGTACGAGGGTTTCGAGTCGGTCGAGGGCCATGACGGCGAGGTTGGCGAGGCCGCGTTTGACGTGTGCCCAGACCCATTCGACGGGGTTGAGGTCGGGTGAATAGGCGGGGAGAAGGAAGACCGTCAGCCAGGTGCGCTGGGCGATCAAGTCGCGCATGGCATGGGAGACGTGGGTGTTCAGGCGGTCCCAGACCAGCACGATCGGCGCTTTGACGAGGTGGTGCACGCCGTCGATCAGAGCGATGAAGTCGCGCTCGCCCATGCTGCGGAGCTGGCCCTTGCCCGCGGGGTGCGTGATCAGGCGGTGGCACAGCCGGGTGCGGGCGCCGGGCCGCATGGCGATCGGCCCGGCCACCGACAGGCGTCCCGATCGGCGGCCGCTGACCGTCACGACCGGGGTGCGGCCTCGCCCGCCCCAGGTGCGTCCTCTGGGCGGACGGCGGGTGAAGCCTGCCTCGTCCTCGAAGCAGATGTAGCCCCCGCAGGCCGCCCGCGCTCTTTTACCTCCGCCCAGGTCGCCTCTCTCCACACGGTGACGGCCTGCTCGTCCCGCTCGGCCACCCGCCGTGTGGGGACCTGCGGGCTGAAGCCGAGCCGATGCATCAGCCTCGTGGCGCCCGAGACGCTGTAGGAGACGTGGAACTTGCGGCCGATCAGCGTGGCCACCCTTGCCGCGGTCCAGACCTGGTCCTCCACCCAGCCGTGCGCGGCCGGACCCTCCTCCAGATACGCGGCCAGGTTCTCCAGGCAGCGCGACGACAGACGGCACCGCGACCCGCTCGGGCCGCGAGAGGCCAACTCCAGAGCCCCGCCCGCCTGCCACAACTGGTGCCACCGGTAGGCCGACTTCGGGCTCACCCGCAGACGCCGCGCGACCTCCGGCGGCTTGACTTTCTGCTCGAACAACTCGGCGGCGTGCATCCGCACCGACTCCCGGCGCACCCGGCCTACGGCGGTCAACCCGCCCCCATCCGCATATCTCACCCACCACCGGATACAGCCACCGCACCGCACCAATCAGGCACTTCGAGAAGGTTCACCCTGACGAGCCGAGGTCAGTAGCAACGCCGCCGACCACATCCATGATGGCAGCCGTCGGCAGGGTCGTGGAGAGGTGATCGATCGGTCTGTTGCACCCGGCGATGACATCCACCGCGTGTGTCGGGCTGAAGCCGATGAGGGGTTCCGGATCGGGGCTGTCCGCGTGCTCAGCCTCGAAGGTCTTCTCATCCCCGATGCCGGGACCCATGACATGAACCAGAAATGGCTGGCGACTGTCGCCTTCACCTGGGTCCGTGGCACCGGTCGGTCGGCGAACATGTTGAGTTCGTAGCCGCCAAGGCGCTTCTCCTCGAACCAGGCTGACGATCCCAGTAGGAAGCCCCGGAGTCGCTCAACAACTGCGGCCGGAACCGCCTCGGCCCACTCAATCACCAACACGGGGCCAGCCATAGCTGGAACTTGGCCAACCGAACGGCTCAACCCCAGTGCATTAATCAACATGACCACTCCACAGAACTCGGCTCTGTCGCTGATTGAGGGGTTCGCGCTGGGCCACAGGTGGGCGGGCATCACTTGGGCGTGGCTGATGGGGTTCGGGTCGCTGACCTGCTCTTCC
>NZ_JBHYYB010000118.1:0-25319 GCF_042752535.1 Kitasatospora sp. NPDC059327
CTCGACCGGCGTCAGGACGCCGGTCGAGCGTCGGCACCTTAGGGGGAGGGAGTGTCGAACGGTGGTCCGGGCCCGCCGGTACACCGAACCGTGACCTCACGTGTACGCGACGAGGCCTCCCGGGGGCGCGGTTCGGGCAAAAGCACAAAATCCGGCGTCACCCCTGGACGGAGCGCGAGCGGAGCGGATAGAAAGCGCGCAACGGCAATCCGTACACCCACGGCCGCCGCCTCCGGGGTCGCTTCCCGCGCCTCGTCCGCGCATCCGCGTCCGGCCACCGATGCCCGCGCCGATGCCTCGCCCCCCGTAGCCCACCGCCACGTCGAAGGCGCCGGGCGCGACCGGGCCATCCGGTACACCGACAGTTGAGGTGCCCCATGCCCCTGACCCCCGCGGAACTCCGCGCCCGCACGTTCAGCACCGTCCGCCTCCGCGAGAGCTACGACGAGGGCGAGGTCGACGAGTTCCTCGATCTCGCCGAAGCCGAACTCACCCGCCTGCTGCGGGAGAACGAGAACCTGCGGGCGATGATCGCCGCGGCCGTCCTGCGCGCCGCACCCGCCGTGCCGGGCATCGGCGCGCCCGCCCCGGCGTTCCGGCCCCCGGGTGGCACTGCCGCTCCCGCCCCGGCGGTCCGGCCCCCGAGCACCACCGACCGGGCCGCCCACCTCCTCGAAACCGCCCAGCGGATCGCCGACCAGGCCGTCGCGGGCGCCCATGCCGAGGCCCGGAGCGCCATCACCTCGGCCCGCATCCGTGCCGAGGCCGTCGAAGGGGCCGCGCGAGCCCGCGCCGACGCCCTCGAACGCGACACCCGGGCCTTCATCCAGGAGGTCATCGGGGGCCTGGAGGCGACCCGGGCCGCCCTGGAGGCCGCGATCCAGGGGCTGCGATCCGTCGAACGCGAGCAGCACAGCCGCCTGCGGAGCTACCTGGAGCAGCAGGTGCGCCGACTGGGGACGCCGACCGGTGACGGCTCGCCCGCGGTGCGGCCCGGACCCGCGCGGGCGCTCCCGCAGCCCTTCCACCCCCGGCCCCCGGGCGAGCCCCCGCCCGGAACGGCCGGCCCGGCGGTGATGGCCCTGCCGCGGTCCGCGAGTGCGCCCATCCCGGGCCTGCTCCTCAAGCGGGTCGCCGCCACCGTCCACCGCGCCGCCGCGCACTCCCACCCGGCCCGCTGAGCCGTCGGGCGACGCCCGCCGCGTCCTCCCGCGCGTGAGCCGTGGAGTCGGCACCGGGGCAGCCGTGGTCCCGGTTTCGGCCCCCCCGGCCCGGTCGGGTCGGGTCCTGGAGGGGTGATGTCGCCACCGGAACGCCGGTGGCGGTCGTTCGGGCGCCTGCTTCCCCGGGGGAAGCAGGCGCCCTTGCGGGTAACCGGCCGGTGTCGTCTACGGTGTGGCCACGACCTCAAGGGAACTGACGATCCGTCGGACGCGGCCCGGTGCTCCCGTGCTCCCGTGCCCGTCGTGATCCCGGCGGCGGTGCGACGCGGAGACCGGGTCCGGCTGTCGCGCCTGCGGGCTGATCGTCGGGGGTGGCCCGGCCGTCCCCGGGATGCCTGCGGGGGATGCGGAGCGCTCCGTCACGGCGTGGCGTTCCCCGGCCGGCCGGGTCGGGCCGTCGTCCGACGCGCCGGGCGGCGTCGCCCGCAGCTGCGCGGCGGCTTCGGCACGTCCACCCAGAGGTGTGCGCAAGACAGTCATCGACACATCGCGAGAGTAAGGAATGTCATGAACCTGATATTCGTGCGGGCTCGACTCGGGAGATTACGCGTGGTGGTCGCCTCCCTGGCGACCAGCCTCCTCGCCCTCGGCGTCGCTCTCGGCCCGCTGGCGACCACCGACGCCCACGCCCTGGACCTCAAGGGGCCGCCGTGCCCGGCCGGTGGCACGGGCGCCAACTGCTTCGCGCTCGCCTTCCCGGGAGGCGAGACGATCGCGCTGAACCCGTACGCCCGCTTCACCGAACAGCTGGCCATGCAGGGCAAGCAGCAGGGCACGACCTGGCAGCTGCGGCTCGACCAGACCGACGGCTCGTTCGGGATCGTCAACAGGGCCTTCGGCAAGTGCCTGGAAGTTCGCGGCGCCGCGGTCGAGGAGTGGAACATCGTCCAGGCCGCCGACTGCCAGGTGACGCCGACCCAGAAGTGGTACTTCCACCCCAGCGGCACCGGCTTCATGATCCGGAGCGCGAGTTCCGGCAGGTGCCTGGAACCCTGGAAGGGGTCGCTGCTCCGGCCCGGCTACCCGGTCGGTGCCATGGCCTGCACGGCGGCCGCGACCCAGCGGTGGACGCTCCCCGGCTGGACCGCGGCTCCCACGCCGAGGGACCTCGCCGTCACGTACGCGGCCAAGACGTGCGAGGCGACGCCGACCGCCTGCTCCTGGGACATGAAGTCGGAGGCGCCCGCCGCCCCGGTGCCCGCCGAGTGCGTGTCGCTGCCCTGGTACAACAACAGCCCCGGACCGGCGACCCACACCTTCGGCCTGGCCAAGACGACCGGCTGGTCCAACGAACTGACCAGCCAGTTCGAGACGGCGTTCGAGAGCGGATCGGCCCCCTCGCTGATCGCCAAGGTGACCGTCAAGCTCACGGTGTCCTACAAGACCGTGTGGTCCCGCTCCGAGACCGTGAACAACCAGATGACGTACACGATCCCGGCGGGACAGTACGGCTGGATCACGCTCAACAAGATCGCCCGCAAGGTGACCGGGCTCTGGACCTTCTCCGCCGGTGAGTTCCCGTGGACGGCGTACGACACCGTCTCGGTGCCGATCGCCCACGACTCCAGTGGGCGCTCCACGACGTACGGCATCAACGCCGGGCCCCAGCCCCCGGCCTGCAGGTCGTAGCCGACGGCGGCGCACGGGCCCGGGCCGCCGAAGGCCTTCGGGGCATCGCACCGCGATCCCCGACGACAGGCCTTCGGCGGCACGTCGGGCCCGTGCGCCCCGCCCCGCCCCGCTCCCTCCGCCCTCCACCTCCCGACGATCGGAACTCCCATGACCTCATCGCCCGCCCGAACCGGCCCGGCCCGCCGTCGTTCCCGCTTCGCGGCCGCCGGCGTCGGCGCGCTGCTCGCCCTCTGCGCCGTCACCACCTCGGCGGCGGCCCAGACACCGCCGGCGACCCCCAAGAGCCTCTACCCCTGCGACTGGCCGAAGGGTCAGGCCGACTGCGCGGTCTTCGAGGTGGGGGGTCACCAGAAGCGGATGCTCACCCTTCGCGACGACATGCGGTTCGCCTATCAGCAGGTCTTCACGACCGTGGAGACCGATCGGACGATCAACTACGCGAAGCCCGCGAACTTCTGGCGCCTGGCCGTCAACCGGTCGGCGGGGACCTTCCAGATCGTCAGCCGGACGACCGGGCAGTGCGTCGACTCCCGCCAGTACCAGGGCGACGGCTCCTACCACCGGGTCCTCGCAGCGGCCTGCGACAGCAAGGCGAAGTCGCAGCAGTGGTACGGCAAGGCGTCCACCGACGCGTCGTTCACGATCCGCAACGCCGAGTCCGGCAAGTGCCTCTCCGGCTACGACCCCACCAAGGAGCCCCTGGCGGTGAGGGCGACCGACTGCTGGGGGAACGGCGCCCCGGAGCAGCGGTGGTCCACCAACGTCGGGGACGAACTCCGGTCGCTCTACCGCACCTACGAGTCCAGGCTGTAGCGGACGAGCCGCCCGACTGACGGGGCGGTGGATCACCGGGCCGTACCCGCCGACCGGCGGGTACGGCCCGGGGTCGTGTGGGCGCGGCGCGAGTTGGGGTACTCGGGCTCCTCCAAACCCCTTGCCCTCATTTCGTATATCAGATAACTTCAGGCCACTCCGAGGCCCGTAGGACGGGCCCTCCGTGCGCCCGACGCTCCTCGCGGGGAGCGCGTCCGTGTCGTGGAGGTGCCGTCAGGGCGCCCGCAGGCCACCCGCCCCGCCCCCACTCGGAGCCGAGATCCACCTCCACCCGCACCCCCACCCGCACGGAGGCAGAACATGACCAGACCCGAGCCGCACGGCATCAGCCGTCGCTCCATCCTGCGCGGAGCGGCCGTCGCCGGCGCCGGCGTAGCCGTCTCTCCGCTGCTCAACCTCTCCACCGCCGCGGCCGCCACCACCGGCAGCTACACCATCCGCTTCGACCAGGCGCGCAAGCAGACCATCCTCGGCCTCGGCTTCGAGATCCAGTCCGACTCGATCGGCTCCGGCAACAACGGTCTGCCCACCACCGTCTCCGGAGTGCCCTACGACCTGACGCCGGCCGAACGGACCCGCTTCTACCGGCAGTTGGTGATGGGCGACCGCACCGATCGGGGCTTCCGCTACTGCCGGCTCGCCCTCGGCCTCTACCACCGCGGCCTCGACCCCACGGGCAAGCACATCATCGACCGCTACCCCGGCCAGACCGCCCTGCTAGCCGACATGATCAGCAACGGTCGCATGGAGGGCGTGGCGGCCGAGTACTGGTCACCCGCCCCCGGCTGGAAGAGCAACGGCTCCTACATCGGTGGCACGCTCGCGTCCGTCGAGCCGGCCTTCCTCGACCAGCTGGGCGACGCCATGGTCGGAGATCTCGACTACCTCTCCGCACGCGGCGTGCCCATCTCCATGTGGGGCCTGCAGAACGAACCGGACGCCTCGAACACGTACTCCACGTGCCAGTACACGCCCGAGGGGTACCTGAAGACGTTCAAGGCCGTCGCGCCCAAGGTCAAGGCCCGCTACCCCGGAGCGATGATCCACGCCGACAGCCGGGACGGCTGGGAGAGCGCGTGGGGCAAGGCCGTCGCCGCCGACCCCGTCGCCCTGTCCTACGTCGACGCCTGGAGCTTCCACCGCATCGGCTCGCCGAGCAACGAACAGATACCGAGCATCAAGCCGATCGGGAGGGACTACACCGCGGGAGCGCTCGGAAGGCCCGTCTTCAACAACGAGTTCGAGTACCTCGACAACAAGACCAGTGACGACCGGACGATCAACACCGCCCAGTCGATCATGAACTGGATGACCTTCCAGAACTCGCCCACCTGGTTCTGGCTGCACGCCCTCAAGCCCACCACCAACGCCGAATCACCGGGTTACTCCCTCGGCTTCTGGCGACCCCCGAGCGACACCGACTTCAGCCCCGGCCACTTCCCCGACCTCCCGGTCGGCCACTGGACGTGGAACCCCCAGAACTGGAACGCCATCGCCGGCTTCGTGAAGTACTTGCCCTGGAACTCCGTGCGCTACCACGTCGACGAGTCCGCGCTGCTCGGTGACCAGCGGATCATGGCGTGGAAGACCCCGGAGGGTAAGCCGGTCTTCGCCATCACCAACCGCTCCGCCACCCAGTCGTTCACCTACACCGTGAACACCCAGACGACCGGCACCTTCCAGGGTCACCGCTACGGCCCGGCCACCAACAACCAGGACATCCCCGTGCTCACCGGACCCACCCTCACCATCACCGTCCCACCGCGGTCGATCGAGTTCTGGGTCCGCACCCCCTGACCGGCCGCACCCGACCGAACGGAGGTGGGCGAACGCCACCGCGCCGGGTCGGCGGGCCCCGGCCCGGTGGCGCAGCTCGCCCGGGCACGCCCTACTCGGCGACGGTCACCACGCGCAGGGCGGGTGAGGCGAGGATGTCGCTCTCGCAGAAGCGTGAGGTGACCCACCGCCGGGTGGAGAACAGCGCGGTCTGGTCCGCCGAGTGCGGGGAGCGTGGGTCGGACGACTGCCCGTAGGCCAGCAGGGTCCTGGCGACCGGGCAGGCGGTGCCGTCCCAGCCGACCGCCTGGAGGTAGGCGGCACCGGATTCGATCTCGGTGTACCCGCCGCCCGCCGGGTCCCACCGGGCGTCGATGACGTTCCAAACGCCGAGTTCCGCCGATCCTCCGGGGATCGGGACGCGGTCGCCGTGGCGGACGACGAACTGGGAGTCGCCCCAGCGGGAAGCCGGCGGGATCCCGGCGTCGCGCAGTTCGGCGACGGCCCCCTCCAGGGCCCGGGGGACGGCCGGGGACGCGGTGTTCAGCGTGTGCGGGGTGCGGAGGGGGTCGGCGGGGGAGAAGGGCACCTCCCAGAGCTCCTCCGGTGCGGTGCCGGCGACGAGTCGGCGCCAGAAGCGGTCGAAGAGCAGCGCGCCGCGGCTGTCGGTGTTCAGGGTCCGGTCCCACCGGGCCAGGACGTGGCAGGCCGCGGCGGTGGCCCCGGGCTCTGTCGCCTCCCGGTCGGGCGCTCCCGGGTGCGCTGCCGCGCACAGCCTCGCCAGGCCGTCGGCGGAGAGGTCACCGGCCAAGGAGCGGTCGGCGAACTGGTGGCGCTGCAGGTCCTCGACCGTCAGGTGCCCCCGGTCGGCCAGCGCGGCGACGTCCTGGAGCGCCTGGCGGGTGCGGAGCGAGGGCGGGGCACCCGTGGTGCCGAAGACGCGCGGGTACCCGGAGAGCGGATGGTCGGCGTTGGTGAGCCAGGCGCTGTCGTTGGAGTTCTCGACATAGGGCGCGTCCTGGAGGGTGGGCAGCGCGGCGGGGCCGAAGACGCCCGGTTGGAGCGCGTCCGGGTCCGTGCCGAGGGCGCAGTCCGAGCGTGCGCCGTCCAGGACGGCGAGCCCCGAGGAGGGGTAGCTGGTGGCTCCCAGCGGGGTCGAGCAGCGCCGCGCGACGTCGTCGGTGACGCGCGGCAGGACCTGCGCCTGGGTGAACAGGGTGTGCCCGCGCGCGTCGGCCGCGACGGTGTTGGCCCAGGGGATGCCCTGGGTGCGGTGCAGCGCGGCGCGGACGCCGTCGGCACTGTGGGCCCTCGCCAGTGCCAGTGCCGTGTCGGTGCCGCGGAGGTTGACGGCGTTGGGGTCGTTGACGGCGTAGGCGGTGCGGCGGGTCCAGGGCAGTGGACCGGTGGTGTCCAGCGTGGTGAGGACGGGCCCGTAGCGGGTCGACCACTGGGTGCGGGTGACGGGCGCGCGGTCCTTCACCGGGACGGTGACGGTGCGCCCGGTCATCCGCTCGGGCTTGCCGTCCACCAGGTAGGTGGTGGGGTCGGCGGGGTCCAGCGTCAGTTGGTAGAGGTTCATCGGGACGCCGGTGGCGACGGTGTGGCTCCAGGCGATGTCGGCGGTGTGACCGATGGAGGCCGTCGGGGAGCCGAGCAGCGAGCCGCCCATCACGTTCAGTTCGCCGGGGATGGTCTGCTGCGACTGCCAGAAGCGCTGCGGGCCGTGCCAGGGGAAGTGCGGATTGCCGAGGAGCAGCCCGTGGCCGTCCTGCGTCGTCGAGCCGTGGAAGGCCACGGCGTTGGAGCCGGGGTGCGGCCGTCCGTCGGTGCGGGGATGAGCCCCGCGCGGGCCGGGTCCGGGGCCGACGGTTCGCGCGGCGCCGCGGTCGGGGCCGGACGGCGGTGGCTCGGCGGCGGTGATGCCGTCGATCGCGCGGCCCTGGCCGAGGAGGACGCCCGCCGCGTACTCCAGCGCCGAGACGTCCACCGGGGTCACCGGTCCCACCCAGCCGGCGTCCGCGCAGGCCGGGTCGGTGATCCGGTGGCGGCGCAGCCAGGCGTTGTACCCGGCGGCCCAGCCGCGGCCCAGTTCCGTCGCGGCCCGGCTGGGACCGACGGGTGCGGGGGTCGCCCGCAGCCGCTCGACGGTCCCGGCATCGCGCACGCCGCGGAAGTAGAGGTCGCTCGCGAGGTTGCTGCCGGCGAAGGAACCCTGCGGATCGGGGACGGCGTCCGGGCCGAGCCAGCGCGAGCGTTCACCGCGCACGGTGAGGAACGCGTCGGCGAGGACGCACACCTGGTCCTGCGCCTGCGCCCAGCCGGTGCCGAACCCGAGCCCGGCGTAGTCGTCGGCCACGATGTGCGGGATGCCGTACTCGGTGTAGCGGATCACCGCCGACAGCCCCCTCCCGCCGGGGCCCGCCGGAGTGCCGGCGGCGGGCGCGGCGCAGAGCGCGGTGAGGAGCGCGCAGACGACGCCCGCGGCGAAGCGGCGGCCGGCGCCCCGGGACCGGAGACCCTTCGATGACATGCTGCTCAACACGGCTCCCGTCGGATGAGAACGTGGTTCGGGTGTGCGCCCGGCCTGCTCCCCGCCCACGTCACGTACCGCACGCCGGGTCCGGGGGCAGCGTGCCCTCCAGGAGGTGGGTACGGACGGCCCGTCGGGCGCGGTCGTTCGGGTGGCCGAGGTGGATCGTGCGGGTTCGGTCGGGGACGGTCGCGCGTCTCGATCCGTGCGGGGCCCGCTGTCTGCGGAGCCCCGACCTGTGGGTGGCCCGGCCGACCGACCGGTGGTGGAACCGGTCGAGATCGTGTCCCTCGGCCGCCGGGGCGATCGGTTGCCCCGGCGGCCGGGGCGGCAGACGCGATCGACAGGGCGAACGCGCCGCGTGCGATGGCTTTGCTCATGGTGCGCAAACGTACGGGCCCTGTGGGGGAGTGAGTACGACCGCTGGGACGTGTCGCCGGTCCGGTCGGCCGGGCCACTCCGAACGGCGCAGGGCGGTGCCGGCGGACGTTCTGACGCACCGTCTCGTTCGGGCCGACCTCCGGTCGGTCCGAACGGCGGGACGAGGCAGGGCACCGCCGGGGGCGGGAGGTTCCGAGCCGGAGGAGGGCCCGGCCCCGGCCCCGGGGGGGCACCGCGGCCGCCGGAGCGCTTCCATCAAGGCCCCGACCCGATCCGGCGGGCAACGGCCGGGCCGTGGTCCGTCCGTGCGCGCGTTGAACGGACGTGCCCGATCGACCCCGAAGGAGCTGCCCGGCCCCACCTCCTCGCCCCGAGGCCGACCCCGGCGGGAGGAACGAGAGCTGACAGGTGCCCCGCCCCGCGGGCCCGGGCGGGTCACCTCCTGCGGCCGGCCCAGATGACGGCGCCGGCCAGGATGGCGGCCGCGAGGGTCCGGCCCTGACCGGTCGCGGCACCGCCCCGACCGGCCGCACCCTCACCGATGCGCAGGGCGAGGTCGTTGTCGGCGAGGGTGCGCAGGATGTCACGGCCCTGCTGGAGGCCGCCGGGGGCGGCGATCATCATTTCCAGCGCCGTGCGGGCGGCCTGTTGCTCGGAGAGGGTCTCCTCCGCGAGACCGAACATGATGGCGCGCAGGTTCTCCGCGAACGCGTCGGTGATGGAGAGTTCCGGGCACAGGTGGCGGATTGATCCTTCGAGGTTGCCGAAGGACTTGCCGAGCAGCGCGATGGCGGGACTGCACTGGATGCCGCGCCGGACGGCGAAGGCCAGGACGGCGGTGAGGGTGACGCCGAAGTCGAGGTCCTCCAGCGACGCGGAGGTGACCTTCGGGACGAGGGTGCTGATGTCGGACCGGAAGCCCGCCAGATCGGCCCAGGGGGTGGGGCGTCCCATCTCGGCCCAGGCCCGGGCGAGTCCCGCGCCGTCGTTGGCGGCCAGGTTGAGCAGTGCCAGGACGAGGTTCCTACTGACGTTGGACTCGATGCGCCCGACCATGCCCCAGTCGATCAGGTGGGCCGGGTGACCGGGGGCGACGAAGACGTTGCCGGGGTGCGGATCGGCGTGGAAGGAGCGGTCCAGGAAGAACCCTCGGAACATGAACGCCATCAGGTCCCGCCCGATGCCGGCCCGTTCGTCCGCGGTGAACGCGGCGGGGTCGGCGTCGCGGATGGAGGTGCCGGGGGCCAGGGACTGGACGAGCACCCGCCTGGTCGGCGCGAGGACGACCCTGGAGACGGTGAGGTGCTCGAACTCCCGGGTCAGACGCCGGGCGTGACGCATGTGGGCGGCCTCCTTGCGGAAGTCGCTCTCACCCTCCATCGCGTCGAAGAGCACCCCGAGCATGGCCGGCAGGTCGATCACCGTGGTGAACCGGGGCGCGGCCCGCGCGACCAGGCGCGCGACCCGGCGCAGGACGGCCATGTCCTGCGCCATGATCTGCTCGACCCCGGGGCGCTGGATCTTCACCGCGACGGGCGTGCCGTCCGCCAGGTCGGCGCGGTAGACCTGGGCCAGCGACGCGGCTCCCAGCACGGTGTCCGTGTCGATCCCGCGGAACAGGCGCGGCCAGCGGGCCCCGAACTCCCGAGCCAGGACCGGCTCGAACACCCGGAAGGGCGCCGGGGTGACCTGGTCGTGGAGCTGCGCCAACTCGGCGACCATCGCGGGGGGCAGGAAGTCTGGCCGGGTGGAGAGCATCTGCCCGACCTTGATGTACAGCGGTCCCAGCGACTGCAAGGCCTCCCGCACCGCCCGTGCGCGTTCCCGCTCCCGCCCGTCGCCCTCGCCGTCGTCCGCTCCCGGCCCGCTCCGCCGGCGTCGCAGCTCGTCGACGAGCAGCCGCCCCAGGACGCCGGACACGTACCGCCCACGGTCGGACATACCGCCTCCTGGGACCGGGCGGTCGTCTGCCGCCACCGGGAATGTCGTGCCGGGCCGGGGACGTGCCGTACCGGCACGGCTCCTGGGGCGCGGGCGGCCTTCGAACCGCTCAGCCCGGCGGCCCCTCCTCGGGGCCGCCACCGGCCGACGGGCCCTCGCGCACGGCGGCGGCCAGCAGTCCGCCGATCACGCCCGGCCCGCCGGTCACCCACTCGGTGCCAAGGGCGACCCCGAGTACCTGGGCGAGGACCTGGTAGGTGCGATCCTGACCGCTCACGCCGTCGCGCGCCCGGAAGCGGCGCCCGCGGCGAATGTCGTCGGCCAGCTCCTTCAGGGACACTCGCCGGCAGGTGAGCGCGTCCACCAGCAGCCCGCCCTCGGACCGCACGAGGACCCGCTCCGCGGCGGAGCTCCCCGGCGGGCCGGCGCCGACGGCGCCGACGGCGCCGACCCGTCCGCTCCGGGGCACCGGTTCACCCACCACTCGGACCGGCGGCGGACCGGCGGGCGACCTGTCCGGCCTCCTCGACGGGACGTGCGGGCGCGTCCTCGTCCGGGTCGTCCCTCAGCAGATCGACGGCCTTGCCCCGCAGCCGGTGCTCCAGGTCCGTCGCACGGTCGAGGAGTTCGTCGACGGCCTCCTTCGTGTCGTCCGCGATTCTGCGCAGGAACCTGATGACGATCCTGAACTCCGACCGGGAGTCACTCATGACGGGTCGCTCCTTCCAGCGGGATTCGAGCGGTGCGAACGGGTGCCCGCGGCCGCACCGCTCCCCTCCCGCGGACGGGGAGCCGGCTGCGCGAAGCCCGTCCTCCGAGTGGACGGCAGGACGGACCTCGCGGCAACCGCGCACGCGGGGCGCTCGGAGACCGGGGCGGCACCGGGCGCCGACGCTGACGAGAGCGTGCGCCGTCCTCGAACCCGCCGGGCCCGCCGCCGTCCCGGGAGGCCGCGTCATCGGGCGGACCCGGGCGGCTCCGCGCTCGTCGACCACCGCCTCGACGACCGCGGCGGCCCGCTTCCGGCAGCACCGCGCGCACGGGCTCATCGGCCTCGCGCGGGCGAGGCCGTCGACGGCGCGGGAACGGTCGCCCGGCCGGGCGGGGGCGTGAGGAGGTCGCCGTGGTACTGGCGGAGGAGGCGTTCGTGGTCGGGGCTGAAGTGCTCGCGCCAGCCGCCCACGGTGAGGTCGGCGCTCCCGGCGCCGGCATCGGGAGCGGGCGGAGCGGGCGGGGCGGGCAGGGCGGCGAGGGCCGCGGCCGGGTCCGGGTGGCCGGTGACGGTCAGCAGCCGGTTCAGGGCCCGGTCGCGGGCTTCGGCGGTGCCACCGTGGGCGGGACCGGCGAGTTCCTCATGCGTGAGCACGCAGACGGCGGGGTGGCGCAGCAGCCACTGGCAGCGGCGGGCTTCGCGCATGCCGGGGAATCCGGGGTCGGTCAGGGCGAGGGTGATCCTCTCGTCCATGGTGGGCAGGGCGCTGACGATGTCGCGGTAGACCAGGTGTTCCGGCATCGAACCGACCTGTCCGGCGGGTCGGGAGAGCATCCGGATCTGGGCGATGATCCGGTCGCGTACGTCGCGGTGGTGGTGGATGACCGGCGGTCGTCCGACGGCGTGCCAGGCGCGCAGGAACCCGGCGTCGGCCCGTTCCAGGTCCAGGCTGTTGACGTACCAGCAGCCGCGGCCCGGCAGCAGTCGGGGCAGTCCGGTGTCGGGGACCCGGGACAGGCGCTCCTCGACGGCGGGGTCGACCGGTGAGACGGTGGTGACCGGTTGGCCCAGCCTGGTCCACCAGACCCGCCACAGGGCGCTGACCGCGTGCTGGAAGGCGGCCTCCAGCTCCTCCCGGTGGTCGCGCTGCCGGCGCAGCAGGCGTCCGGCCTCGTCCTGGCCGTAGGCGGCCCGGAGCAGGGGGGAGACCTCGCCGGGGCCGGGCCGCCGCTCACCGGTGTCCTGGATCCCGCTCATCGTGCCGTAGGGCGTGTAGCCGAGCGCGGTGGTGATCCGGGCCAGCAACGGTGTGCCGCTGCCGCGCAGCGAGACGACGATCAGCTGGGGCACGACCATGGGAGAACTCCCGGAGGGGTGGAGGTGAGAGACGGCCTCCCCGGGTCGGGGCGGGGCCGTCGAAGGGGTACCGGGCCGGGGCGGTGGCGCGGGGTGCCGCTCAGGACGCGGAGCGCGGGGTGAGGAGGAGGTCCTCGTAGGTGTGGTGGCGGCGGGTGGTGACGCGCGCGTGCAACAGGGCGGCCGCGCGAGCGTGTTCGCCGGTGTCGACCAGGGCGCGGGCCAGCGTGTCCTGGACGATCTCGCGCTCCACCCGCACGCCGCCGATCCGTTCCACCCGTGCGCCCAGCCGGGTCAGGAGGTCGACGGCCGCGCGCGGCCGGCCCGCGGTCACGTGGGCCAGTGCCCGGACCACCGGGGCGAGTACCTCGCTGTAGTCGGGGCGCTCGTCGGCGGCCGCCCGGCGCGCCAGTGCTTCGAGGTCGTCGGTGGCCGCCTCGACCGCCAGCGCCAGCGCCAGGTTGAAGGTGTGGAAGACCTCCGCCGCCCCGCCCGGCCCGGCCAGCAGCTCCCGCACGTGGTCGAGGTCGCAGCGCCCGGCGGGTTCCTGGCCGGCCAGCAGCAGCCGCCAGTTCGTCGCCGAGCGCATCCCCACGTCCGCGCGGCCCAGGACCTCGTCCGCCCGCCGGCGCGCGTCCGCGAAGTCCCCGCAGGCCAGCGACTGCAGGGCGGCGTGCCAGTTCAGATGCTTGAACTGCATCGCCCGCGGATCGACGGCCAGCCACCGGTCGAGGAACGCGGTGGAGGCGGGGCCGGCTCCCCGCTCCTGTTCGGCGTGCGCGCGGGCGTGTGCGGCGAGTCCGGCGCGCGGATTCCGGGCCAGGGTCTGCCCGGCGAGGTCGAAGGCCTCCTCGGTCCGGCCCTGCTCCGCCCGGGTCCACGCCAGCCTGCCCAGCCAGGGCCAGCTGTCCGCGCCGGCCAGCGCGCACTGCCGCTCGACCAGCGCGTCGCCGTGCGCGCGGTAGTCGGCGTCCCCGCAGGCGTGGAAGGCGTCCAGGAGCAGCGAGGCCACCTCGTCGCCGGGCCACCGGGCGAAGTGCGTCACCAGGTGATCGGCCGTCAGCCGGAACTGCCGGTGGGTGTGGAGGAACACCCCGTACACCAGGCTCGCCGACCGCGCGTCGACCGCCTGCGCGTCCCGGTACGCGACCACCAGCTCCTCGCGCAGCGCCTCGTCGCTCAGGCCCCCGCCGGTCGCCAGCGCCAGCAGTGCCCGCGCCACGCCCTGCCGAGGGCACTGGGCCACCCGCTCCCGCAGCAGCGGTACCCCGTGCCCGCTCAGGGCCGCCAACTCCCGGACCGCCGGGTCCTCCAGTGAGACGCTGACCACGCCTGGACCGGCCATCACACCACCCGCCTCGCACACCACCGGGCCGACCGGATCAGACGCTGGGCATGATCACGGCGGTGCAGACGATCCCGCTGCTCCCGCAGTGGTTGCGGGGCAGGTCCAGCGGCAGGCCGAGCTGGTTGCCGCTCGCCGTGCCGCTCTCGGAGACCGTGCCTCCCGCGGCCTGCGTGCCGCCCTGGGTCGCACAGGAGTTGCCGAACACCGCGTTGCCCGCTCCGACGATGCTCGCGTGCGCGGTGCCGGCCGGGACCAGCGCCGCCCCCACGGCCGTTCCCATGGCCGTTCCCACCACCGCCATCCGCCTGCCCACGGTGCGCGCACCGCTGCCCGCGGTCTGGTGTCCGTCGCCCGTCACCCTGCTCATCGCACTCCTTCCGCGCACCGCCCCGGCGGATGCCGGCGCGCGTGCCGACCGCGCCCGGGCGGTCGCCCGGTGCCACGGGCTGGTCAACGACGGAAGTACCCTCCGGATACGGACGATCGGGACATCGCCTCCGATGCGGGGAGGAGCGGGGGAGCGCGCTGACCCCGCGTCCGCCGGCCGCACGCCCGCGCGCCCGCGGAGGATGCGTGAAAGGGCCCGCGCACGCCCCGCCCCGGCCGTGTTCGCCCGGGGTCCGTGACGGTCTCGACAGCGGGCCCGACGCGGCGGGGGCCGTGGCCTCTAGCGCGTTTCGTAGACGCGCTGGTGGTCGCGGAGCGCGGCGAGGCGAAACGGTCCGCCGGTCTGCGCCGGGGTGGGGTGGTCACCGCCGTCCGTCGGGAAGGACCACTCGTGCAGAGCGCGGTACCCGGCGTAGTCGAGCGGCCGGCGCCGTTCGACCGCCTCGCGGTGCGCGCCGGTGCGCAGGTGTTCCCGGTAGCCGGGGGAGACGGTGCCGGCGAAGAACTCGGCGACGCTGCCGGAGCCGTAGCTCAGGAAGCCGACGGGCCGCCCGGTCAGGTCGTCCACCTGGTCGAGCAGCGCGGCGAGGCCGAGGTAGAGCGAGGCGGTGTAGCTGTTGCCGACCACGGCGTTGTACGTCGTCGTCGGCCCGACGGCCCCGGCGATCTCGTCCCGGTCGGCGTCGCGCCCGACGACGTCGAGCAGGTGGCGGTGCGCCTTGTAGGCCATCCTCGTGAACGGCTGGTGGTAGCAGAAGGCGCCGAACTCGTCGAGCGCGCGGCCGCCCTGTTCGCGGTAGTCCGTCCACGCGCCCTCCACCGCCCGCAGGTAGGCGGTGACGGACTTCTTCCCGTCGACCAGCGCGGCGTCACGGTAGTTCGGCCGCCAGAAGTCCATGACGTCCGCGGTGTACAGGCCCGAGGGTTCCTCGATGCGCACCAGTGCCGGGTCCGAGCCGATCAGCATGGCCACGGCCGCCGCGCCCTGGGTCGCCTCACCCGGGCTGCCCAGCGCGTACTTGGAGGTGTCGGCGGCGATCACCAGGACCCGCTGCGCGGGGTCGCGGTGCACCAGGGCGGTGGCGAACTGCAGGGCCGCCGTCGCGCTGTAGCAGGCCTGCTTCAGTTCGACGACCCGGGCGGCCGACGGCAGCCCGAGCAGCGCGTGGACGTACACGCCGGCCGACTTCGCCTGGTCGATCGAGGACTCCGTCGCGAACAGGACGGTGCGGATCCGATCGGTGCCGTGCCGGGCGAGGACGGGCGCGGCGGCGGCCGCGCCCAGGGTGACGATGTCCTCGTCCAGGGCGGGCACGCTCATCGCCCGCTGGCCGATGCCGACGTGGTACTTGCCGATCTCGGCGCCGTTGTGAGCGGCGAGCGCCGTGTGGGGCAGGACGAACTCGGTCGTGGCGAACGACAGGTCGTGTATTCCCGGAGTGGGACCGCTGGGCATGACTACACCTCGTCCTTCGCCGTCGTGTGGTCGCGTTCGAGCCGGACGTGCGTCCGCATGAGCTCACCCGGATTGGTCTGTGCCGCGAGGAGCGAGAGTTCGCCGCACAGGACCGTGGCCGCCGCGATCACGGCGAGCCGGCGCGCGTTCTGCCCGGGTTCGCGCTCGGCCCGGCAGCCGAGGCGGTCCAGGTTGGTCTCCACGAAGTCGAGCCCCTTGCCGTTGCCCACCGTGCCGACGATCAGGTTCGGCAGCGTGCAGGAGAAGTAGAGGTCTCCGTCGCGGTCCTCGGCCATGGTGACGCCCTGGGACCCTTCGACGATGTTGGCGGCGTCCTGCCCCGTCGCCAGGTAGAACCCGAGCAGCATGTTCGCGAAGTGGGCGTTCGCCGAGCGGATGCCGCCGGCGAGCAGGGTGCCCAGCAGGTTCTTGCGGATGTTCAGTTCGACGACCCTGGCCGCCGACGTGTGCAGGACGCCGTCCACCACCTCCCGGGGCACCAGGAGTTCGGTGACCACGTTCTTGCCGCGGCCGAGGATGCCGTTGATCGCGGTCGCCTTCTTGTCCGTGCAGTAGTTCCCCGAGATCGATCCGTAGGAGATGCCCGGAACGGTCCGCAGCAGGTGCTTCAGGAGCACGTCGGACGCGAGCGTGGCCATGTTGTGCCCGGAGGCGTCGCCGGTGGCGAACTCGAACCGGATGAACAGCAGGTTGGCCGTGATCTCGTGCCGGATGCCGATCAGTTCGGCGAACCTGCTGCAGGTGCGCACCAGCGCGCGCAGCTCCTCGGCCCGCGCGTTGATGGTCCGGGCGGCGGTGAACGCGGTCTGCGCGTCGGTCGCCTCGACGAGGACGGAGCGGGTCATCCGCTCGTCGACGAGGGTCGCGGCGATGCCGCGTTCGGCCAGCATGGAGACCTTGGCGCCGCGGCCCACCGAGGGCCACAGCGGTGACTCGTAGGTGGCGATGGGGACGCGGGTCTCGGTGGTGGCGACGTTCCCCGAGATGCGCAGGGGCCCCACCCATCTCATCGGGATGCCTGCGGTGCTGAGTGTGTCGGTCATGGTGCGGTTCCCGTCGGATCGTCGGAGGCGCGCGCGGAGCGGGAGCGCCGGGCGAGTGCCCGGGTCCGGATGCCCCGGTCGGCGCAGAAGGAGCGGAGGTCGCCGTGGATCAGCAGGTCGCAGTGCGTCAGCTCGGCGGGGGTCCGGGCGCCGAGCACGGTCTGCAGCGCCGCCAGTTGGTCGAGCCAGGTGGAGATCTGGGTGATCAGCGCCGGCAGACCGTCGTCCGTCAGGGTCCGCAGGAAGCCGCCGGACACCCCGACCGCGCGGGCGCCGAGCGCCAGGGCACGGGCGACGTCCAGCGGATGGCGGACACCGCCGGAGGCGAGCACGGGGAGGTCGACGCCCTGCGCGTCCAGGAGACAGGCGGGGGTGGACAGTCCCCAGCCGGCGAGGAACGCGTGGTCCCCCCGGCCCCGTCGGTCGTTCTCGATCCGGGCGAAGTCCGTGCCGCCCCGGCCGCCGAGGTCCGCCGCCCGCACGCCCAGGTCCCGCAGCGCCAGGACGGTCTCCCGGCTCAGCCCGAACCCGACCTCCTTGACGATCACGGGAACGTCCACGGCCGACGCGATCTCCCCGATCCGCTGCGCCCAGGAGGAGAACGACCGGTCTCCTTCGGGCATCACCGTCTCCTGCACGCTGTTGAGGTGGATCTGCAGGGCGTCGGCCCGCAGCAGGTCGACGGCCCGTTGTGCCTGCTCGGGCGTGGTCGTCGCGTTGACGTTCGCCAGGACGAACCCCCGCGGGTTGTGGGTGCGCAGCACGCTGAACGTCTCCGCGCACGACGGGTCCTTGAGGTAGGCGCTCATCGAGCCGGAGGCGAGGGGTACCCCGGTCTCCCGGGCGGCGACGGCCAGCTCCCGGTTGACGGCGCCGGTCCTGGCGCTGCCGCCGGTCATCGCGTTGATGTACAGCGGTACCGGCCAGGAGATGCCGGCGAACGCGGTGGCCGCGGACACCTCCGGCCGGTCGATGCCGGCCAGCGCGTGGTGGAGGAACGACACCTCGTCGAACTGGTTGTGTCCGCTGTGCTCGCGCCGTTGTTCGACGGCGAGCCGGACGTGGTCGTCCTTGCGTTGACCGATCACTGCTCGTTCCTTTCCATGGCGGGACGGATCGGGAGGGGCCGCACCCCGGCGGCGGCCCATCGTCGGCGCAGGGCGGCGATGTCCGGTGCCGCCCGGGCGTCCAGCAGGGCGATGCCGCAGTCGCCACCGCCCGCGCCCGAGGGCTTGGCCGCGCCGCCGACGGCCTCGGCCGCGTCGCACAGCGCGGTCAGCCCGGCCGTGAAGACGCCCAGGCCGACCTCGTTGTCGAGACGGGCCAGCGCCTGCCGGGCCCGCCGGATCTGGCCCAGCAGGCCCTGCTGGTCCCCGCTCTCCAGCGCGGCGATCGAGGCGCGCACGCAGGCGGCGCTGGTCTCCACGAACCTCCGGTGGGCCGCGCCGCCGCGCCAGGACCGCCGCCCGTCCGGGCCGGCCACGAGGGTGGCGGTGGAGGCCGGTGCGCCGGTCCAGCCGACCTCCAGGCGCAGGCCGGCGGGCGGCGGCAGCCTGCGCACCTCGAAGCCCGGCCAGGGCGCGCGCAGCGCGTGCTCCACGCCCCGCCGCCGGGCCAGTTCGAGCACGGCGGCCCGGTCGGGTGCCTGGTAGGCGATCCAGCCGCCCCAGGTGCTGGCGGCGAGATCACCGCCGGAGGCTTGGACGTCGAGGCCGGCGGTCGCCAGCATGGCCAGGCGGAAGCGGGTGCCCAGCGGCAGCTCCAGGCGGCAGAAGGAGGTCACGGCCGCGACGGTGGCCACCGTCACCGCGCCGCTCGAACCCAGGCCGAACTTGGTGCCGTTGTCGTGCAGCCGGCTGCTGACCGCGACCTCCAGCGGGGGGAGCCGAAGGCCGCGTTCGGCCTGCATCCGGCCGACCATCTCGATCACCGACACCACGTGCGACAGGCCGGAGGCGGCCCGCCGTTCGTCGGGGTCGCCGCACACGTCGAGCCGGCCGTCGTGCCACCGCCACCGCACCCGCCGCGCGCCCAGGTCGGAGGAGATCACGACGTCGCTGTCCCGGCAGGCGGTGACGGTGACGGTGACGTGCCGGTCCACGGCCACCAGGATCGCCGGGGTGGCGGGCTCCAGCACCGCGTACTCGCCCGCGACGAACAGCTTGCCCGGCGCCCGCCGGACCACCGGCGGCCGACGGGGTCTCATCGGTCCTCGCCCATTAGGCGGGCGCCCGGTCCCGGCCCGGCGACGTGGACGGGTGCTCCCGCCGCGGCCTCGCGTACGACCGCGGCCACCCGCTCGGCGTCGGCGCGACGGCAGAGCACCTTGACGTTCGGCCCGGCGTCCATGGTCGCGTACGCCGCCGTACCCTCGCGCCGCAGCCGCAGCACGCTGTCGAGGACGGTGAACGTGGCCGGTGACAGGTAGCGCACGGCGGGGCGCGCGGCCAGCATGGTCGCGTGCATGCCGAACGCGTTCCGCTCCGCTATCTCGCCCACCGCGTCGAGGTCGCCCCGGGACAGCGCGGCGCGCATGTCGAGGAGATCGGCCCTGCTGGACGCGGCCCACGACCGGTACAGCGGCGAGGTGTCGACGGTGCGGCGCATCGCCTCGCGGCTGGACACGTCCTTGCGGCCCGCGTCGAGGATCGCCACGACCAGCGCGGGGTCGACTCCTTCCGCGGGCACCCGCTCCGCGTACGAGCCCCGGTCAGCGTCCTCGGAGGTGCCGGCGTGCCAGAGCGCGAAGCCGCCGAAGACCGAGCGCGACGCCGACCCGGAGCCGCGCCGGGCCAGGCGCGACAGCGCGGTGGCGTCGAGGTCGAGCCCGTACGCCGCGGCGGCGGCCAGGGCGAGGGCGGCGAACCCGCTCGCCGACGATGCCAGGCCCGCCCCGGTGGGGACGGTGTTCTCGCTGTCCACCACCGCGCGTTGGCGCAGCCCCGCCCTGGCGCGCACCACCGCGAGGAACGCGGTGACGCGGCGCAGGGCCTCGCCCCGGGCGGGCGCGCCGTCGAGCGTGACCGTGTCGTCCGACGCTCCGGGGGCCAGGCGCACCCGCGTGGTCGTCGGGAAGATGTCCAGGGTCATCGACAGGCTGTCGGTCCAGGGAAGGACGAGCTGTTCGTCGCGCTTGCCCCAGTACTTGATCAGCGCGATGTTGGGATGCGCGACGGCGACGGCGCTCCCCGCGGCACCCCGAGCCCGGGGCGGGATCACCGTGCTCCGGTGGTCAGGACACATGGTCGCCCGAGCCCCTCAGCGGTACGGCCCAGGTGTGGACGGCGCCGGACTCGTTCAGCCGCCGGATGACCTGTCGCGCGTGCTCGGGCCGGGTGAGGGCGATCACGCAACCGCCCAGGCCGCCTCCGGTGAGCTTGGCCCCGAGGCTGCCGGCCGTGAGCGCGGCCCCGACCATCGCGTCGATCCTCCTGGTGCTGAGGCCCGTCGAGCTCAGCAGTTCGTGGTACTCGGTGAGCCTCGCCCCGAACCGCTCCGCCGCGCCGGCGGCGAGGGCGAGCCCGGCCTCGTCGGTGAGGCGCGACGCACGGTCCACGAAGCCCTGCCGGGTGCCGGCGCGGCGCCGGAACACCTCGCCGAGCAGCTCCACCGCGTCCTTGGTCCCGCCCATGACGCCGCTGTCCGCGATGACCAACAGGCCGTCGCAGCCGACGCTCAGTTCCTGGACCCGGCCGTCCTGGAAGCGCAGCGGGGCGGCGGCGCCCACGGCTCGCGCGTCAACTCCGCTGGAGCGTCCGTGCGTTGCCGTCTCGGCGGTCTGCACCAGGTCGAACGCCTCGCTCTCCGTGAGCTCACGGCCGAAGAGGTCGGCCAGGGCGAGGACCACCGCGCGGGCGTACGCCGCGCTGGAGCCGAGCCCCCGACCGGGTGGGATCGAGCCGTCGATGACCACGTCGAGGCCCGGGCCGCGGCCAACGCCGGCGGTCGCCTTGTACGCCGCTGCCAGTCGGCGCAGGCCGTCGCGGGCTGGCGGGACCACCGGCGAGGGGGCGGATCCGGTCGCCGTGAAGGACACGTCGTTCAGATCGTCGCAGGCCCGGGAGGCCCACCCGGCGCTCGCCGTGACCAGCAGTTGGGGCACCGGGAGCGCGAGCGCCGGAGCGCCGTACACCACCGCGTGTTCCCCCAGCAGGATGACCTTGGCGTGTGCCCGGCCGGTGCCGACCGAGCGGGTGGGGTGAATTCCTGACGATCTCTCCGCCGAGGTCGGTGCGTTCAACGCTCTCAGCTTCCTCTCTGTCTTGTGGAGCGGCACGGTGATGTCGGCCGTGCCGACGGGAACGAAGCCGGCCACGGGGCCGGACCCGAGGGTGCCGACCGGCCGGCCGCGGCTCTCGGACCGGTGGCTGCCGGAGGGGACCCGCGTGAGGCCTGTCGGTGCCCTGCCGGCGATCAGGTCGCGGACGTGCTCCGACGGCCGGCGGCGACGTCACCCGGACGAAGCGACGGCTCAGGAGATCCGCTCGGTGGCCGTGACGGCCGGCTGTCGCGGCGGCGTCGCGACGGCGGGCGGGTACGACACGTTCTTCGGGGCGGCGAGGGCCCGGTCACGGCGCAGGGCGCGGTCGCATCCGCTTCCCGCCGCTCGACAGGTGGTCGTTCAGTGCCGCGGACATGTCCGTGGACAGCCCGTGCGCGGTGGCGGCTTCCCGCCTGGCATCGAGAAGGGACTTCAGTACGGAATCACTACGCATACGGATCACGGCGAGGTCGGATAAGTCCATGCCGTTCGAGACGGTCTTCATGACGTCCTTCATGGTGGTCCGGATTCCAGTGCGCTGACTGGACATCATCGGCTTCGCCGTCGACGGCTCCCTCGACGGCGAAGCCGATGGAGGGTCGGACGGAGGGGGTGACACGAACGCTGTTTCCGTTTCCGTCCGATCGGCCGGCGGCGTGCGCGACCCGATCGCAACCGCGGAGGGCGGTGGTCGGGGCGCTGCCGGTTGGGCGTCGGTCCGGGGGCTCTGCGGTGTCACCCGCTCTCAGTTGACCGTCTTCGGTAGCAGGGCGGAAGTCGCACGGAAGGCCCCGGCCGTGAACGCGTTGAACGCTCGTGGGGGTCCGCCGCCTGTCCGGGGGTGGCCAGGAGTTCGTGGCGGTCGCCCGGGTGAGGACCTGCGCGGCGAGGGCCGGCGGGGGGCGTCCGGGGCGCGGGCACCGGGAGCCACGTCGCCCCCTCCGGTGGTCCGGAGTCCGTGGGTGCCGCCGTCGACCCGGGCCGGCCGAAAGGGCATCATTCGGGATAAAACGCCCAGGTGGGAGGGGTGTTGAGTGTTGAGTGCCTTCCCGGTAGGGGTGATCGGGTGCAGGATGTGGGGGGAATGCATGGGTTGGTGTACAAATGGTTTGTGAACGACCCTCCCGCGTTCGGTCTCTCGACGCCTGTCCATCCGGCCGTGTCCCTGTGGTGCCGCGCGGCTGATGGCCAGGAGCCCCGCCCGGACGCGGTGACCGGTGCCGAGCGGGCCGCGGTGGCCGGCGTGCCCCCTCGGGACGACGACCGGGAAGGGCCGTCAGGGCGCGTGCGCCCGGCTGACGGCCCGGGCGGCGTCGAGGATGTGTGCGGCGCGGGGGTGGCGGGCGTAGGGGCGCAGGCCTGCCTGGAGGCGGGTCAGTGCGTGATCGGCACGAGTCGAGCGCAGCAGGGGGTAGTGCTGGAGGAAGGCGCTCCAGGCGGCGCCGGCCGCGTCGAGGTGGCCCATGCGGAGCAGGGTTTCCGCCCGTCGTGCTTGCGTGAGGGCGGTCAACCTGTGGTCGTGGGACTGGCGGTGGCGGGCGGAGCTCTCGAAGGCCAGCAGGGCCTGGGGAAGCTCGTTGAGTGCGAGGAGGATCTCGCCGCGCTGGTAGTGGAAGCCGGCGCGGGGGTAGGTGGCGAAGGGCCCCTGGCCCTCGGGGCTGGGGGTGTGGTGGCGCTCGGCGTCGACCAGGTCGCTCAGGGCCTCGCGGCGGCGGCGGCCGTGGGCGTGGGTCAGGGAGCGCTGGGTGAGCAGGAAGGCGCGGGTGGCGCCCGCGACGTGCGGGGCGGTGCGGACCGCGGCTTCGGCGAGGTCGCCGGCGTCCTTGGGGTGCCCGCGTTCCAGGGCCTGGAGGCTGAGGGCGCGCAGGGTGATGGCGCACGTGCGGCGGTCGTGGGCCCGGTGGGCGAGGTCGAGGGCGGTTAACAGGTAGCGCTGGGCCAGCGCGTGGCGGCCGGTGTCGGCGGTCATGTTGGCGAGCAGGTGGGTGAGTTGGGCGGTGTGGGTGAGGAGGTCGCGACGCAGCTCCTCGTCTTGGGGCCGGGACAGCAGGAGGGCCGCGTCCTCGCCGAGGTACGCGGCGAGGGCGGACCGGGCGTGGCCGCCACCGTGGTGGTCCATCTGCCGGGCGAAGATGGCGATCATCTCCCGCAGGTTCCGCACGCCGGTGTTCCCCGGCTGCGCGGTGTCGGAGGCCTGGGCGGTGTGGAAGACGGGCGGGGTCGGCCAGGTGGGGGGCGGCACGGCCACCGGGACGTAGGGCAGGCGGGTCAGGGCGGAGCGGGTGGCGGGAAGGACGTCGGCACGGGTCAGGGCGATCAGGCTGGTGAGGGGATCGTCTCCCGGGCTCGGCCCCGCCGGGGGCGAGGCCGGACCGGACCCGACCGCGTCCTGGGCCAGCCCGGTGTCCTCGGGCAGCACCGGGCGCTGCAGTCGGCGCGCGAGCACGGTGGCGGCCAGCTGGGGAACGGGTGGGCGCGGCCGGGAGCCGCTCAGCCAGTGGGCGACCGAGGTGCGGTCGTAGCGCAGCTCCAGGCTCTGCGCCTTCCCCTCCGAGTTGATGGAGCGGGCCAGTTGGCCGGCGGTCCAGTTGGCCTCCAGCAGCATTTCCTTCAACTGCTGGTTCGGGGTGCTGCGTGCCATGGCCTCTCCAGGAGAACAGGGGCCGCCGGTGGCAGGCGACGCCTGAACGGGCGGCCATGGGCGAGTGCGGAGTTGTGCCGCATCAGACACCTGAAGCGGACGCCCGGCAAGAAGTCCGCGGCAGGTGGTCCGTGAACGCGTTGAAGGGCCGATCCACCGGCGGTGGTCGGGATGATGCCCACGCGGGTCGGGCTCCGGCCGGTCGTGGGTCCGGCCCGGTGGGCTCCGGCGGCACCGCTGTCGCGGACGAAGGCGCCGGGGGACCGGGGCTCGGCGACGGCGCGCCCGGTGAGCCCGAGGACCACCCGGGGGGCGGTCGCGCGCCCGAACTCCTCGATCGGGCACCGGGCGTGGCGTGGGCGGTCGGCCTCCTCGCGGACGTCGGCCGCGCCTTCCGCCGCGTCGCGGAGCCCGTCGGGCACGGTGGGGCGGTCGACCGCGACGGTGGCACGGGGGCGCTCCGCGCGCGGCCCGGCAGGCCGTCCGGCCGAGGGCGGCGCTGTCCCGGGCCGTGGCCCGTTCGCCGCCCGGGCGGCCCGGTCGCGGAGCTGCCCGACCTCGGCGGTCATCGCGGGTGGGGCGCGTCCGCGGTCGGTGGGGAGCGTCCGCCCGAGCCCGGTGCGGAACGGGTCCCGGTGACGGCGGCGCCTCCCGCACCGGTCGCGCCCGGGTTCGGCCCCTGCCCCGCCGTCCGCGTACGGGTACGACGATCCGGTTCCGTCGCACGGCGCCTGGCGTCCGTGCCGTGTCGCAGTCGGGACCTAGCTGTCAAGGAGTCGCTTCTCCTGCCGGAGTGGAAGCGTGCGTGACGGCCCCTCCAGGCGCGGTGGTTCCCCCCGTTCCGTCGACGACGACCCGTTGGCGCCGGGCGTTCGCTCCCTTCGAGTTCACACCGGCCGGGGCTCCCCGGCAACCGCGCGCGGGGGGCGCTCGGAGTGGCGGAAGGGGCCGCGCGCCGATCTCCGACGCGTGCGCGCGCCGTGCGCGAACCGTCCGGCGGCGTCCGGGTGTTCGACGCGGTGCCGGCCGCTTCGGTGACGCCGAGAGGTGAGGGGAATCCGCCCGACGGCCGCCGGGCGGGCCCGGCCGTGGTCAGCCCAGCAGGTCCAGCTGGCGGTGGACCGCCGCGGTGGTATCAGTGGAGGAGGGCACGATGGCAGAGCGCGAGGTGGTCATCCGGTCGCTGGGTCGGCCCGGTGACCTGGGGTGGGTCGCCATGCGGCACGGTGAGCTCTACGCACGCGAGTACGGCTGGCACCTCGGCTTCGAGGAGCTCGTCGTCCGGATCGTCGCCGACTACGCCGACGGGCGGGAGACCGGCCCGAAGGCCGCGTGGATCGCCGAGGTCGACGGCGTCCGGGCGGGCTGCGTCTTCTGCGTGCCCGCGGACGACCGCACCGCCCAACTGCGGCTGCTGCTCGTCGATCCGGCGGCGCGCGGCCTGGGCCTCGGCGGGCGCCTGGTCGAGGAGTGCCTGCGGTTCGCGAAGGCGGCGGGCTACGAGGCGATCACCCTGTGGACCAACGACGTGCTCGTCTCGGCCCGGCGCATCTACCGGGCCCACGGCTTCGAACTCGTCGGCGAGGAGCCGCACGACTCGTTCGGGCCGCGCCTCCTCGGCCAGACCTGGCAGCGCCCCTTGTAGCCGCCGAGTGGCGGACGGTCGGTGGGCCGGGGCCTGGATGCCGGGCCCCCCCACCGGCGGGTGGCCGGGGAGCGGGGGGTGTATGCGGCCGCCGGGGGGGGCCGGGTGTGCAAGCGGGGGGGTAAAAAC
>NZ_JBHYYB010000119.1:0-25251 GCF_042752535.1 Kitasatospora sp. NPDC059327
GAACAGCTTCTTCAACTCCGGATCGAGCCTCTTGCCGCCCACGGTCCTCGCAACTCCCATGATCATGAGTGTTGCGAGGACCGCTAGAACCTAAGGACGATGATCCGGGGGGTAGGCCTTCTTGTGGTCGGCGCTGGTCGAACAGCCGAGACCAGCGGGACAAAGGGATGGGTGTGTGGAGCGGTCAGGCTCGGCTGGTGACGCGGGCCGGTTCGGGGGCGAGGCCGATGGCGTGGCGGGCCTGGGCGAGGGTGGTGGTCCAGTCGCCCTCGAAGCGGAGGCCGCGGTCGTCGATGTAGCAGGCCCCGCCGAGCTTCTTGTTGGTCACGAGTACCAGCCCGCGGGTGGTCCAGTGGGAGCGGTCGTTGTCCTCGTCGACGATGGCGTCGAATCCGTGGCGGGTCAGCCAGGCGGCGACGGCCGGGTGATACCGACGGGCTCTGGCCGTGACGACGAAAACGGCACGCACGGCGAGCAGTTCGCGGAGTGCGTCCAGGGCGCCGGGGATGGGGTCGCCGTAGATGCGGCCGTCCTGCCAGCCCTGATCGTGCAGACAGAGGGTGAGGTCGAAATCCACGCCGACGGCGTGGCTGGCGGGGGAGTCGGGGTGGAGCGGGACGACGGTCAAGCGGGTCTCCTCAGTGGTCGAGTCGGATGGTGATCGGGATGCGCCGGTCTCTGGGGTCGGGTCGGTGGGCGGTACGGCGGTGGGCGGTGAGGCCGGCCGGGCCGCCCTGGATCGCGGTGCGGCAGTCGGGGCAGGTGTGCCACCAGGCGGTGCCGGGCGGCAGCTGCGCCGGGGTGAGCGGGTGGGGGTGGGGGCCGGGTGCGGCGCGGGTCAACGGGGCCTCCGGGAGTGGGGCGGCCCGGCCTCGCGGTGCGGGGCCGGGCCGGGCCGGGCCGGGCCGGTGCTGTCGGGCGGGGTTCAGTCCAGTCCGGCGCGCAGCTGGTCGGCGCGTTCCTGGGCGAGGTGGGCGGCCTGGGGGTTGGCGGCGGCGCCGCGGGCGGTGGCTTCGGTGAGGGTGCGGATGAGGGCCTGGCGGCCGGCCTGGTCGAGGGGCGGGATGGGGTGGCCGGCTCGGCGGGCGGCCCAGCGGGCGGCGAGGGGTTCGAGGTCGCGCAGGTCGGCCCGGTATCGCGGGGTGGCCTGGTCGGGGGGTGGGCTGGTGGTCATCGGGTCTCCGGGGTGGTGGGTGGGGTGCGGCGGGTGATCTCGCGCATGCCGTCGATGCGGTGGGCCTGGCGGGAGAGTCGGGTGGCGAGGGAGGTGAGGTGGTCGGCGTCCTCGGTGCGCGCGCCGCGGGTCAGGGTGTCGGCGTAGTGCCGGGCGGCGTCGGCGAGCTGCCGGGCGTCCAGGGCGTGGCCCTGGAGTTCGCGGTCGACGGCCGGGTCGGGGTCGTGGGCGTTCATTCGCCGCTCCGGTCGTCGGTGGGTGGGGGTTCGGGGGACCAGGCGCCGGTGGGGTCGTCGCCCCAGTCGTCCGGGTCCGTCGGCGGGGTGGGCGGGGTGGCCGCGGGTTCGTTGGTCATGGTGGCGGTCAGCTCGCGTCGGGCAGCGGCGGCAGGTACGGGCAGGTGGCGGCGTGGTCGGTGACCTGCCGGCGGATGGCGTAGACGCACATGGCCTCGGTCTGGGGGAGGCCGTGGCGGCAGCCGGTGCAGTGCCACCACGCGGTGGTCTCGTCGTGGGCGTGGGTGCCCAGCGGCCAGGGCTGGTCACCGATCAGCTCCACCGTGGCGCCGCCCTTGGTGAGCTGGCGCATCCAGATGTGGCCGGGTGCGCCGCCGGTCGGTGCGCCGCCGATGTGGACGTGGCCGTGGTCGAGGCGGATCCGGCCGTGGTCGGCGGCCTGCTCCAGGAGCGCCATCAGGCGGTCGTGGCCGCCGAGCGTCTCGCCGCCGGGGATGCAGCGGGACCAGATGTACAGCTCGCCGACGGTGGTGCGGCGCTGCCCGAGGGCCTCCAGGTGGTCGAGGGCGGCGAGGACGACGGTGTAGGCGTCGTCGCGGCGCAGTCGGCCGTCGTAGGGGTCGGGAGTGAGGTCGGCGATGAGCTTCTCCAGGGTGGCGTTGACGGCGGGGATGCGGGGGTTGTCGGGGTTCACGGGGTGGTGTGCCTTTCGAGGGTGGGGAGGGTGTGGGTGGTGCGGGGTGGGCCGTCGCCCGACGCGGGTGGTCGGGCGGCGGCGGGGTGCCTGGTGGTCAGTTGGCGTGGCGGGGGCCAGGGGGCAGGGCCCGGGGCGTGGTGCTGGTGGTGGTGGCGAGCAGCTGGATGACGTTGTCGGAGAGGTCGGCGAGCGTGGCGGCGATGAGGAGGTCGCGGGTGGCGGTGCGCTCGGCGAGCTGGACGACGGCGGCGAGGACGTGGCCGGTGTCCTCGCGGCGGCCGGCGATGACCGCGTAGGTGCCGACGAGGTGGGTGGCGTCGTTGAGGCCGCGGCCGCCGACGCAGCCGGTGGTCACGGTGACGTCGATGGAGCCGGTGTCGTCGGTGAGGACGAGCTGGCGGGGGTTGTAGCCGGTGACCTCGGTGATGACGCCGTCCACGGTGACGAGGCTGAGGTCGGGGGCGGCGGTGAGGCGGGCGAGGTTGTCGGTCATGGGGCGGTACTCCCTGTTCGGTCGGGTCTGCGGGTCGGGGTGACCGGGCAGCCGCGCCGGTCCCGGTGGTGTCGGCCGCTGGACGCGGTCGGGGTCCGGGGCCGGCGCCGGCGGTCCGCTCGGAGCGGGTCAGGCCGAGACAGCGGCGGCGCGGGCAAGCCGGAGAAGCTGGTCCAGCTCGGCCAGGGCGAGGCCGTCGGCGCAGTCCAGGCAGCAGCCGAGGCCGGTCGGGATGCAGTGCTCGCCGGCGGCGCGGCACAGCGGGCACGTGCGGCGGGCGAGCATCATGCGCTGGTGCGCGGCCCAGCGGGCCGCCGTCATGGGCCGCACCGGCAGCGCGAGGGAGCGGCGGTACAGGTAGGCGAAGCGAAGGCCGCCTCGGCAGACGACCTGGGCGGCCGGCTCCTGACCTCCGATCCGGAGGCCGACGGCGCGCAGCTGGCGGCGGGTCATCAGGTCCGGGGACGGCTGGTAGCGCCAGGGGTAGGTGGGCAGGCCGCCGTGGTGCTCACCGGTGGGGTCGAGATCGGATGCGCGCACGCTCTCTCCTGGCGGTCAGCGGCTGTGGGCCGGGTCGAGGTAGGCCGGGCTGGTGGCGGTAACGGTCTCGACCCGGGCGAAGCCCTCGCCGAGCAGCTGCTCCGCGCTCGGCATCAGGCGTTCCTGGTCGAGCAGGACGTGGTCCGGGACGACGCGCTCCCGGCCGGAGTTCTGGAGGCGCCGGCGCTCCAGGGAGACGTCGAACAGCACCGCGCAGGCCGGGCGCTGCCAGTAGCGGGCGCGGGCGAGCAGGCCGGCGCGGACGTGCGGCAGGAGCGCGGTGGAGTCGACCACGGTGGTGAGCGACCGGGAGAGCCGGGCGTCCACGAGCAGCGTCTGGACCTGGTCGGCGACCGTGGTCGCGGACTGGTCGGCGACCGAGTCGGTCGCCATCTCGCGGTAGTCGTCCAGGCTGAGCCGCCATGTCGTCGGCCAGTAGCGCGCGGCGAAGCTGGTCTTGCCAACGCCGGACCCGCCGACCAGGACGATCAGAGTGCCGGGGGTGAAGGTGAGGTTCACGAAGCTGGCCTTTCGGTTCGGGGTGGTGGCGGGCTGGCCCGGGTGCCGACGCCGGAGTGGTCCGGCGCCGGCACCCGGGTGGGGTGTCAGTCGCGGCCGGGCGGGAGCGCCTGGGTGGTCGGGGCGGTGTCGGCCTGGTGGTGGGCGGCGAGCCAGGCCCCGGCCGCGGTCATCAGCCGGCCGTCGCCGGCGGCGTCCAGCGGGGCGGTGTCGATGTCGTGCATCAGCTCGGCCGGGTCCAGGACGCGCAGGTAGAGGGCCGGGACGCTGGGGAGCGTCTCGTGGGTGCGCAGGTCCAGCAGGGACGAGCAGCCAGCGGTGAGGTGGTCGGCCGGGTGGTCGATCACGCGGCAGGGCCGGGTGTGGCCGGGGACGCCAGCGAGGTAGCGGTCGACGTCGCGGTACAGCACGTAGGTGCCGACCGGCAGCGCCGGGCCCAGGTTGTGGTGCGCGGGGGTGGTCAGGTCGATGCGCAGCGGCTCGGACATGACGATGTCTCCTTCGGGGTTGGTGGTGTCGGCCGGGCGGCCGGTGACGCCCCCGGATGCGTGCCGCCCGCCGCGCTGGGTGCGGGGCGGGCGGGGCGGGCCGGGGGCGAGGCCGGTCGACGGGACGTCAGCGGCCGTTGGACATCGCGCGGCACTGCTCGGCATGGGCCTGGGCCCAGGTGCGCAGCCGGCGCGGGATGCCGAGGAGTGCGAGGTCGGCGGTCTTGCGCTGGGCGCAGGTGTCGAGGGTGTCGGTGGGGCCGTAGGGGTCGGCGCATCCGGTGCCGGTGCGGGAGGCTCGGAGGGTGATCTCGAACGTGGGGTGGCCGTCCAGGGCGTCCCAGGATCGGGTGCGGCCGCCGGTTTCGCAGCGGCCGCTGGTGGCGGTGTCGGCGGTGATGTCGACGGTGGCCTGACCGGCGGTGAGGTAGCGGGCGAGGATGTCGTCGGGCCAGGTGGTTGGGGTGGTGGTCATCGTGCGGTCCTCTCGGTGGCGGGTCAGAACGGCGGTTCGTCGCGGCAGGGGCGGGTGGGGCGCCAGGGCAGGCTCCAGGACGAGAAGTGGGTCATGCAGTCGCAGTGCTCCCAGCCGTCCTCGCGGTACCAACCGCGGTGGTCCTGGCAGGTGGTGCAGCCGGGTTTGGGGTTGCGGTCGATGAACAGGTCGTACGGGCCGGCCGTGACTTCCCAGCGGCCGATGCGCAGGTGGCGGGGCATTTTGGCGAGGCGGGAGCGCAAGCGCCGTGCGAGGGGCAGGCGGGCCTGGGCGGGCGGCGGGGTGGGGTCGGAGCCGGGCGGGTTCGTGGTCGCGGCGTGGACGCGATCGACCTGGGTCACGCGGGCTCTCCTCGGTGAGAGGGGGTGTCGGCCGGGCGGCCGGTCCCTGTCCCCGGAGCGCGCGCCGCCCGCCGCGCTGGGTGCGGGGCGGGCGGTGCGGGCCGGGCGGCCGGTTCAGCTGATGAGGGCGAGGACCAGGACGGCCAGGAGCACGGGCACGGACAGCGCCACGGAGCGCGGGATGTCGATGCAGCGCTGGAGGCGGGCGATCTCGTCGCTGATCGACTCGCACTCGGCCAGGAGACGGCCGTGGGAGCGGGAGTCCTGGGGGAGGTTGGCGAGCGTCTGGCTGCGGTCGTGGAGAAGCTCGCGCAGGGTGGCGATGCGGATGTCGCGGTCGATGGTGAACAAGGGCGTCCTTTCGGTTCGGGGGCGGTTCGCGGTGCGGGAGGATGAGGGGAGAGGCCGGGGACGAGACCGGCCCCACGGGCACTGCTGCCCGAACCGGCCCCGGGGTGGTTCGTTCATCCCGGGGCCGGGCCGTGTGGTTCGTGGTTCGGGCGGTGAACCGGTTAGCGGTTCGCCGAACCTGGTTCGCGGTTCGCACTCAGGCACCGACGCGGTTCGCGAACTCCTCGCGGGCGCCAGCGAGGCGGTGGTGCGCGGTGGTCTTCTTCATGCCGGTGTTCGTCATGACGAAGTCGAGGTCGACCGTGTCGTAGCCGTGGGTCTCGATCAGTTCGAGAACCTGCTGAACCTGCTCGGCCGCGGCCTGCTGCGCGGCGCTGCGCCGGTTCGAACCGGCCGGGGCCGGGGCGGGCTGTGCCTGCTCGGCGGCGGTTCGCGGCTCGGGGTCCGCCGGGGCCGGTTCGCCGGACGGCGCGGGTCGGTTCGAGGCTTCCAGTTCGCGGCGCCCGCCCGGTGCGCCGGTACGCGCTGCGGGCAGGACGTGGTTCGCCGAACCGCCGGGGCGGTTCGGGTTGCGGTTCGGCGAACCGGCGCGGGTGAGGCGAACAGCGAACTGCGGGACGGCGGCCGGGTTCGGCGAACCGGTCAGCGCGATGGCGAGGCTGGAGTTCGGGACGCGGGGCAGACCGCGCAGCGGCACCCAGTCGCCGACGCCGATCGCCCCGGCGACGAACCGGCGAACCGGTCCGAGGCCGGTTCGGCGAACCGCCGCGCGGTGGTTCGCGGCGGCCGTCCAGGCGAGCTCCACCGTGGACAGCGACTCGTCCGTGATCGCCAGCGACCACGCGGTGAAGCTGTGCGCGGGGTAGCGCAGCCAGCGGATCAGGCCGATCGTCGGCCTCGACTTGGCGACCTTGCCGTCCGCGCGGAGCTTCTGGCGGTGGATCAGTCGGGCGTAGAGCTCCCACAGCACCATGCCGGTGATGCTCATCACCGAGAACGCGACGGCCTTGGGGGTGGGATCCCAGTAGCTGATCTGGTCGACCATCTTCTGCGCGACCGGGTCCCACTTGCGGCTCGTGACCGTGGCGGAGGCGTGCCAGTAGTTCATGACGGCCGCGCCGATCGCGAACACCCAGGTGGCGACCCGGTACAGGGTGCCGCTGTCGCCGCTCTGGCGGGCCTCGTGGTACATCCACGCGACGAACGCCGTGGACAGCTCCCACGCGGCGGCGAACAGGATCGTGAACGGGGCGACCCAGCCCAGGATGTCGTGGGCGAAGCCGGCCTGGCCGGTCCAGGCGACGGCCATCGGCGCGGTGATCGGCACGATCGCCAGCAGCCGCCGTGAGTTCGCCTTGACGAACGCCTTCACCCGGCCGGAGAACGTGCGGCGTCCGGCCCGCTCGGCGGCACGTGCCTCGCGCTTGAGCCGGCGCTTCTCCAGCTTGCGCGCGGTGCGGCCGGTCGCCTGCTGGAGGGTCCGCCGCGCGGCGACATGGGCCAGGTCGGCCCCGTCCTTGGCCTCCCGCGCCTGGTCCTCCAGCTGCTTCGCCCTCTCCAGGGCCTCGGCGGTCTCGGCCTTGGCCGCGCCGGCCGCCTTCTCGGCCTCCCGACGGATCCGGCCGGCGTCCGTCGACGCCTCCTCCAGCAGCCGGGCCGCCTCGGCGGCGGCCTGCCCCCGCTGCTCGCGCACGTCCCGCGCGGCCCGCTCCCGGACCTGGTCGGCCTCGGCCGCCGCTTTGGCCCGGACCTCGCGGGCCGCGTCGGTGGCCTGGTCGATCTCCCGGTCCGCAGCCTCGCGCAGCTGGCGGACCTCACCGCGTACCCGGTCGGCATCGGCCTGCGCGCTGCGGCGCAGCTCCTCGGCCTGCTCACGGGCCTCGGCGAGCAGCCCATCGGCCCGGGTGCGAGCGTCGGCGAGCACGGTGTCGGCCTGCTCGGCGGCGTCCTCACGGACCTTGGCCGCGTGCCGCTCGGCCTGGGTGCGCAGCTCGGTGGCGTCGCGGTGCGCCTGGCTGCGGATCTGATCGGCCGCTTCCTCGGCGGTGTGGGTGAGGACGCCGGCCTTCTGCTCGGCGTCGGTGAGCAGCTGCTCGGCCTGGGCGCCGCTGCGGCGGGCCTGCTCGGCCGCCTCGCTGCGCAATGCTTCGGCCTGCTCCTCGGCGGCCTGGGTGATGGCGGCCGCGGTCTGTTCGGTGTCGGCGAGCAGGGTGGTGGTCCGCGCCCGCGCGTCGGCGAGGATCGTCTCCGCGCGCTGCTCGGCCTCGGCGGTCAGGGTGCCGGCCTTT
This sequence comes from Kitasatospora sp. NPDC059327, assembly GCF_042752535.1. NCBI lineage: Bacteria > Bacillati > Actinomycetota > Actinomycetes > Kitasatosporales > Streptomycetaceae > Kitasatospora > Kitasatospora sp. NPDC059327. The sequence goes on from NZ_JBHYYB010000119.1 coordinate 7,624, forward strand.
CCCTCGGCCTCGGTGCGGGTCCTGGCCGCGTAGGCGAGGGCGGCGTCGTGGAGTTCCTGGGCGCCGAGCTCGGCGTCGGCGAGGATCACCTCGGCCTGGTCGGCGGCGTCGGCGCGCAGCTGCTCGGCTTCGGCCGCCCACTGCTCGGCGGTCGCCGTCTCCTGGTCGGCGGTGTGGGCGGCGTCGGTGAGGATCCGGTCGGCCGTGCGACGGGCGTCGGCGAGGACCTTCCCCGCCTCGCGGTCGGCACGCTCCGTGACCGCCAGCGCGGTGGTGTCGGCGGCCTCCGCTTCCGTCTGGGCGTCGGCGCGCAGTTGCTCGGCCTCGGCCGTCCACTGCCCGGTGGTGACCAGCTCGCGGCCGGCCGTCTCGGCCGCAGCGGTCAGGAGAGCGGTGGCGGTCTCCTCGGCCAGGCCGACGATGTCGGCCGCGCGGTCGGCCGCGTCGGCCAGGATCACCTCCGCCGAGTGGATCGCCGGGGCGGTCGGCGCGGCCGTCTCGGGGGTAGCCGGCGGGGCGGTGGTGGTCTTCTTCGCCGGGGTCTTGGCGCGGGTCGCGCTCTGCTGGGCCGGGGCCGTCGGGGGCGCGGCGGTGGTCTTCTTCGCCGTGCGGGTGCGGCGCGGCTTGGTGTCGCGGACCGAGGTCATCGCGGGTTCGTCTCCTTCTGCACTCGTTGCGGTGCGTGAGGGCGTATGGGTGTCTGGGGTGTCTGGGGTGGGAGCTGTCTGGGACCTGTACAGGTCCCAGACAGGCGGGATTTCAGGGGGCCTCCCGAACCCCAGACACCCCATACGTGCAGGTCAGTGACCCCTACAGGTGCGGCACCCCAGACAGGCTGTATGGGGTGCCGCGTAGGGGGTGTACGGGGTGCGGGTGCTACTCGTCGTAGCCGTTGCGGTAGCGGGCGATGGCGGTGGCGAGGGTCTCGGCGAGGTAACCGAGGCCGGGTCCGGCGCCCGGGACGCGGAGCTGGCCACCGGCCGGGCGCTCGACGCCGACCGCCTTGAGGTAGGTGCCGAGGTTGACTCCGAACTGCCGGGAGTCGTCGTAACCGAGCAGCGCGGCGAGCGGTCCGGTGTGCAGCCGGCCGCCCGCCCGGACGAGTTCGTCGTGGGCGCGCAGGAGCAGGATCGGGATGCCGTCGGCGTCGTACTCAGCGGCGTCGGTGTCGTCGTACTCGGCCTCGCTGTCCCCCTCCTCCCAGTCCTCGGTGTCGGTGTCCGGGTCGGCGTCCAGGCCGTCGTCGGACTCGGCGTCCGGGTCGGCCGGGGCGGCGTAGGTCGGTGACGGAGTGTGTCCGGGCAGCGGGGTGCCGCAGCCCTTGCTGCGCATCGCGGCTTCGATGGGGTCGGCCCACTGGCCGCGCAGTCGGCCGGCCGCGGTGCGGATCCGGGTGGTCGTGGCGATCATCCGGATCATGTCCGTGCCGTCGATCCACAGCGAGCGGATGCGGCGGTAGCGGTCGGCGAGGAGGATGCCCATTCCGCGGATCGAGGGGTCCAGCAGGGAGGCGTCCCAGCCGGACTTCGCCGCGCTCTGGGACAGGGCCATGTTGGACTCGGTCGTTTCGGTCACCCGCATGCACCATTTCCAGGTGATGTTGCCGGTGGCCTCGCGGGGCAGGACGCCGTCGGCGCCCTTGGTGACGACCTGGGTGGCGACGACCAGGATGATGCCGAAGGCGAGGCCCCGGGCGGCGAGCGAGGCGAGCGCGGAGCGGATCGCCGGGCCGTGCTTCTTGTCGCTGGTGACGGCGGCGGCCTCGTCGACGACGACCAGCTCCAGGCCGCCGAGCAGCGGGATCAGGGCCGGGTCGTCGATCTGCTCCATGCCGTGGGCCTTGAGGATCGCGGCGCGGCGGGCGAGGTCGGTGACCAGGGCCTCCAGCATGATGCGGGTGCGCTTGGCGCCCTTGGTGCCCGGCTCGTCCACGAAGCTGGCGGCGAGGTGGCGCCAGCGGTCCTGACCGGGAGCCTTGCCGTCGACCAGGCGCAGGTTGACCCGCAGGTCCAGCAGCGCGCCGGCGATGATGGCGCGCAGCGCCGCGCCCTTGCCGGAGCGGGAGGCGCCGCCGATGGCGAGGCTGGTGTCCTTGAGGAGCAGGTTGACCAGGTCGCCGAAGGCGTCGAACGCCACCGGGATGCCGACCTCCCAGACGTCCAGGGACTCGGCGTCGACCAGCGGGGAGGGCCTGGGCTCGGTGAACGGGTCCTCGGCGAAAGCGGCGACGGCGATGGTCTTGGCGTTGCCTCCGGCGGAGGCGTGGACGGGGTCCATGAAGAACCGGGCCCGGTCCAGGCCCATCTCGCCGGCGATCCGGCCGAGCTTGGGCAGGACGGTCTCCACCGTCATCCCGTCGCCCCTGGGGAGGACGACGTGTGCCATCCACCCGCCCCGCAGGCGGGTGATCGAGTCGGGCCGGGCCAGGCGCAGCGGGCCTTCGCTGATCGCTCCGGCCGAGAGCATCGCCTCGGTGAGTTGGTCGGTCTCCTCGCATTCCAGTGCTCCTGTCACCGGTCCGGCTGGGCCGGTGGCGGTGTACTCGGGTGCCGGGGTCCAGGTCGCGGTGAAGCCCGGGGCTGCGGTCGGCGCGGTCGGCTTGGTGAAGCCGGGAGCGGCCGGTCCGGCCGGGCCCGCACCGGGCGTGGCCGACGTACCGGGCGCGGTCTGTGCGGCGGGGGCCTTGTAGTCGAGTTCGGGGACCTCCGGCGGGGCCGAGCGCCAGCCGGTGAAGCGGCCCTTGCCCCAGGCGATGGCGGTCAGGCCGACCGCCATCGAGGCCAGGAGTATCGGGCTGCCGATCTGGAGGATGCCCCAGCCGGCCGCCACGCCGAGCGCGATCGAGCGCCACCGGCGCCGGTTGCTCATCCGCTTTCGGTGGCCGACCAGCTCGGCCTGGCTGGGCTCGCGGTGCCCGGTGTAGGGCTGGAGCTCGACCTGTCGGATGCGCTCGCGCCAGGCCGTCGCCTCGGCGCGCAGCGCCTCGGCGGCCTTCCCGGTCCGCTTGTGCTCGCCCGGGTCGACGTCCTCGCCGGTGCCCTCGGCCTGCCGCTCTTCGGCGGCCTTCTCCAGCGCCTCGGCCTTCTCGGTCAAGCGCTGCGCCTCGCGCTTCTGCTCCTGCTGCCAGGTGGCGTAGCGGTCGTTGAGGAGGTCGGCGCGGACGTGGGCGTCGCTGATCAGCGCGGAGTTGAACCAGGCGCCGCGCTCGGTGCGCAGCACGCGGGCGCCCTCGCGGACGGCGGTGGCCTCGCGGGTGGCGGTGGCGCTGAGGAAGGTGGCGATCCTGGCGCCCGCGCCGGGGCCGGTGTCGTCCTGGGTGTTGCTGGCGTCGGCGGGGTGCTGGGTGGTGGGTTCGTCGTCGATGAACTCGGCGTCGACGATGATGCGCTCGGGCGGGTAGGTCGTCACGGCGCTCCCTCTCTGGGGCTCGGCGGGGCTGGGCAGGGGTGGTCAGCGCTGGCTGCTGTCCAGGGACGGGGAGTCGAGGGCGAACGTGCGCACCTCGCCCGCGGTGGCCGGCGCGGCACCCATGAGCGGGCGCGGGTAGAGGGTGCCGATGGCCGCGGCGAGCGTCGGGTAGAGACGTCCGGCCATGGCGCGGGCGGCCTGCTCGGCCGGGGCGCTGTCGTCCGTCTCGGTGTCGGCGAAGAGGCCGGCGGCGAGGTGGACCAGCTGGGGCCCGGAGAGCGAGACCGTCACGGTGGCGCGCAGGTCCTCCGGGTCACCGTCGATCCGGGAGGCATCGATCCCTGCGAGCACGTCGGTCAGGTGCGGGCGGGTGCCCAGGTGGTGCCAGGTGTCGGTGCGCACGACCAGCCGCATGCCGACGAGGTGGGCGGCCCTGGCCAGGGTGTCGCGCATGGTCCGGTCGCGGTCGCGGTGCTGTCCGTCCAGGTACTCCTGGTGGCGGCGGGCGGTGCGCTTGTCTCCGAGCATCGGGTTCCTCCGTGGTGTGTGGTCCGGGCGGTCGCGGCCGTCCGCACACAACCCGGGCCGGCCGCGTGGGCGGCTGGGCCGGGGTGGGTGCGGGCGACCGGTGGCGTCCGGAGGCGCGGCGTTGGTCAGCCGATGGCGCCGAGCAGCGAGGCTCCGGCGCTGTTGACGGCCGGGATGACGCTGACCGCGACGGCGCCGCCGAGGACGGCGGAGATGCCGAGCAGGACGCCGGCGACGATGCCGCGCTTGGCGAGCTTCTTCTCGCTGGCGTTGATCGCCTTCCAGATACCGAAGACGGCGATGGTGACGAGGAAGAGGATGATGTTGCCCTCGGCGGACAGCTCGACGGGAGTCGCGCGGACGGCCCGGGTGGTGTTGCCGCCGGCCAGGCCCCAGAGCGCCAGGCTGCCGGCGCCGTTGCCGAACCAGGTGATCAGCCCGGCGCCGAAGCCGATCAGGCCGCCGGTGCACATCGACGCGAGGCCGCCGTAGGCGATGCCGCCGGCGAAGGGGATCAGGGTCTTCCAGTCCTTCTTCTTGGCCTTGAAGTTGGCCTTCAGCCAGCCGGTGGCGAAGTGGACGGGGATGCCGAGGCCGACGGCCAGGCCGCCGGCGGTCAGGGCGGTGGTGGGCAGGTTGAGCACGGTGACCTCCAGGTCAGGTGACGGGCGGGCGCGGGAGCGCTGGGGATCAGGCGTGGACGGCGGCCAGGACCTGGTCGCCGAGGGCGTTGACGGCGGGGATGAGCGTGAGGGCGGCCAGGCCGGAGATGCCGCCGGCCAGGCCGAGGGCCGAGCCGGAGAAGGCGCCCGCCGCGATCTGGCGGCGCAGCTGGTTGTCGCAGCAGCGCCAGGCCAGGACGGTGATCAGGAGCAGGAGCGTGGTGGCGATGCCGCCGCCCGCGGTCATCCCGGACGGTCCGGCCTGGGTGAGCAGGTTGGCCGGTCCGGTGCCGGTCACCTTGTTGCCGAGCGGGTTGGTGGCGTCGGCGGTCAGGTGGCGGGCGGTGAATCCGAGGATGCCGCCCGCGCACAGGGCGCTGAGCAGGCCGATCGTCAGGCCGCCCAGCAGCGCGGTGAGGTTGGGCAGCTGGTGGCCGCGGCGCCACCACCGGAAGGCGGTGAGCGCGAGCACGGCGACGGCCAGGCCCAGGCCGCCGTAGGAGAGCTGGCTGGTCGTCACCGTCAGACCCCCGTGAAGATCTGGCCGATGGCGTGCAGGCCCACCGGGGTGAGGACCGAGATCCAGACCACGTGGCAGGACAGCAGCCGCACCAGCCATCCGCTGCGCTGCCGTTTCATGACGGCGACCAGCTCGCCGATCGCCGCGAGGCCGGCCGCGAGGTAGACGACGACGTACAGGTCGCTGTCCAGGTGCGCCGTGACCGGTACCAGGAGCAGGCCGGCCACAGCGGCGGTGCCGTTCCAGGCCGGACGCAGCCGGGCCGGCGAGAACCGGGCTGGCAGGGCCGGTTCGGCCGGGGCGGCCGGGTAGTAGTGGTTGTTCGTCACGTAGGTGACGGGGGTGGCCGGCGCGTACACCGGGGTCGGGGCGGGTGCGGTCGCCACCCCACCGCCGCCCCCGCTACCGGGCCTGCGCCACCACTCGTGCGGGTCCGGCAAGTCCGGCGCGCCGGAGGCCGGCGGGTTGGGCGGCGGGGGAGGGGAGGCAGCGGGAGGCGGGGGCGTTTCGCGGCGCGGCGGCGGCAGGAAGTCCGGCGCGGCCGAGGCTGGCGGGGTGGGCGGCTTGGGCGGCGGGGTCGCGCCGTCGGTGCGCTCGCCGGAGAGCTGGACGACGGTCGGCTCGATCGGCTGGTCAGCCATCGGAGTCCTCCTCCTCGGTCGGCGTCAGGAAGTGGGTGGCGGCCTCGGCGACCAGCACCAGGAGAGCGGTGGCGGCGGAACCGGCGAAGAAGCTGAAGAAGAACTGGTCCATGAGCTGGCCTCACTGGGCGGTGGTGCCGGATGGTGGTGCCGGGCCGCCGAGGGGAGGGGCGGCCGGGGTAGTGCGCGGTGGGGGCCCGGGGCCGCGGATGGTGCGGGGCCCCGGGCGGGGTGTCAGTGGTCGCGGGCGGGGCCCGCGTTGGCGATGTAGGTGCCGATCGAGCCGGTCACGGACGCGATGCCGCCGGTCACGGTGAGAGTGACGTCACCGGCCTGGACGACCTGGCCGTGGACCTGGCCCGTGATGCTGTTCGTGACCGTCGTGGTGGCGTGTCCGGCGGTGCCGGCCCGCTCGGTGGTGCGGTCGGTGCTCATGCGGTGGTGTCCCTTCCTGGAGCCCAGGACCGTCCGGGTGCTCCCTGCCGCCACCACTCGCGGTGCGCGAGGTGGTGGCGGGAGGCGGCAACCGGGCCGGGACACGGCCTGTCGCGGGGCCCGGGTGCGGGCCGACGGGGTGGAGCCGGCGGTGCGTCGGGCGGCTAGTCCCGGACGGGACGCGGGCCGGACAGGGCCCGCGGGGTCTCGGACCAGCGCGGGCCGTCCCGAAACGGCGACCAGGCCGTGACCTGGTCGCGCTCGTGTCGGCTCCAGGCGTCCAGCGGGTCGTCGCCGAAGGCGGCGAGTTCGGCCTCGCTGTACTCCGCCAGGGCGAGCTCGCGGACCCGCTCGCGTCGGCCGGCCCTCGCGGCGACCCGGGTCCGGGCGGCGGCCGCGGCCTCGGCGGCGGCGTCGGTGGCGGCCTCGTTGGCGATCTCCGCCTCCAACTCCGCCCAGTCGTCACCGGGCTCGCTCGGCACGACCGGCTCGATCGAGGCGTCGGTGCGCACGATCGCGTCGGCGCCCTGGGCCAGCAGACGGCGCCGGGTCTCACCGCCGTCGAACTCGTCCTCCAGCCACATCACCGCGTCGGTGCCGGTCAGCGCCGCGACCTCGGCGGCGAACCGCCGCGCCGGGCTGGTCTGCGTCCACGCCCGCTGGGCGGTGGCGGTGGCGGTGGTGGCGCGGACGATGTGCTGGGCGAGAGCGGCGGCGCCGCTGGTCGGGACGGCGCCCTGGCGGCGGCCGGTGAGTGTGCGGGACATGGAGTTCCTCCTGGATCGGTGGAGCAGGGGGGACGTGGCTGGTGGTGGGCCCGGGGCGGGCCCGCCGCACCGCCCCCGGCGCCGTCCCGGCATGGGCATGCCAGGACGGTTCCGAGGGAGACAGGCGGCGGGATGCTGCCGAACTGCGAGAGAGGGGTGGGGGGAGGGAGGGAGCTACTTGCCGGAGCCGGAGCCGGAGCCGGCCTTCGCGGCCTGGGCCCTGGCGTACGCCTCCCGAGCCCTTCTGAGCTGCTCGTCCTGCTGCTGGCGCTGCGCTTCCTCGGCGGTCACCGGCCACCGCCCGTCGGAACGGGGGGCTTGGGCGGGACCGGGGTGCCGCCCCCGGCGAAGCTGCGGCAGAGGGGAACGGTCATCACCGTGCACCCCCGCCCGAGTGCGGCTGGCCGAAGCCGCGCACGACCGGGGCGCCCGGCTGGTTGTACGGGTCGGGCGAGGCCACCCGGCGACCGTTGGCGCGGGCCTCGTCGTAGTCCGAACCCGTCCACAGGCGGCCGCTGGCGTCCGTGTGGTCCGGGGTGTCGGTGCGCGTGCTGGGTTTGGCCTCGGACCGGCGGGAGAACAGGCCCATCAGGACTGCCCTCCCGACTGCGGCGTCGCCAGCCGCTGACGGAGCTCCTCGGCCTGCTGACGGGCCCAGTCGACGGCCGTGCCGGCCTCTGCGGCGGACCGCATGTTGGCCTCGGTCATCGCGTTCAGGGCGACGATGTTCGCCATGTCGAGCGGCTGCGGCATCTCAGCACCCCACCGTCAGCCGGCGGCGGGCGAAGGCGGCGACGGTGTTCTGGACGAACCAGCTCAGGTGGGCCCAACCGGTCCGGCCGGCCCGCGCGAGGTGCTCCTCGGCCTGCCGCCAGACGTCGGCGACGATCTCCATCACCGTGCCCTCGCCGGCGGCCGGAGCGACCGAGGCCAGGTCGTGGATGACGAGCGAGAGCACACGGCCCTCGTACTGGTCCTGCAAGATCGCGATGGCGGGGTCGGTGGGCGGGCTGACGACCGAATCAGTCATGCTGGTCATGCGGATCAACTCCTCAGTGGCTTGAGGTGCTGGCTCGTAGTGGTCCCACGACGTCTTCACACGCCGTGGGACCACGCTCTTTCTCAAGGCCAGTAGCGCCCCGAGCCAGATGCCAAACGTTTGGCATCTCCAATATGGCGAGAGTCGACCTCGAAGTCAAGCGATGTCAAACGTTTGGCATCTGGGCTAAGATGAGCTGCAACGTTCGTTCGTCTGACAGAGGAGGGACCTGGTGGATCAACCCCAGAAGCTGGGATACCGAGAGATGGCTGCCGCAATCCGGAAGGACATCCTCACCGGTAAGTACCCTCCGGCCAGCCTGCTGCCGCCCGAGGCAGAACTTGCGCGGCTCTACGGCTCCTCCCGCAGCCTGGCCAATCGCGCACTCGGCCTGCTCGCCGCATCGGGCCTCGTCCGGCCCCAGCAGGGGCGAGGCACCATCGTGACCTGGCTGCCCCCCATGATCCACTCATCTGCGCGCTACACGCAGGCCGCACGTGAGCGGGACGGGGCCCTGGGCGCCTTCGACAGCGAGGTGAAGGCGCTGGGCCTGGAGCCCCAACACGAGATCACCGTGGAGCACGCGGTACCCCCGGAGGAGGTCGCCGACGCGCTTGGTGTGCCTCGCGGAGAGGAGTGCCTGGTGCGTCGGCGCCGACTGCGGGCGAGTGGGATCCCTGTCCGACTCAGTGCCAGCTGGTTTCCGCTGGATGTTGCCCGCGACACCGTGCTGGAGGAGCCGGCTGCCGTCATCAGGGGTGGCGTCAAGAGCGCGCTGGCCGAGCTCGGGTACCTGCAGACGAGCGCCCGGGAGCGAATCGTCCCCAGCCGACTCCCCAGCGACGAGGAAGCCGCCCTGCTGGAGATCAGCCCTGAGCGCTCAGTCACGGACATTTTCCACAGCGGCCGGGTCGAGGACGGGCGTGTCGTCGAGGTGACCACGACGCTTGCCCCTGCCCACTACCTGGTCATCGAACACGCTTTCCCGCTCACCTGAAAGGCCTCACGTGATCAACAAGCCTGTCGCTGCCCGCTCCGTGTCCCTGGCTACGGACGGGCAGCTGCCCGCATTCATCTACGACCTGGACGCGTTGCGCAGGCATGCAGCAGTCATCAAGGAAGCCCTTTGTGGACCTGGGGCGCCGGAGATCTTCTATGCCGCGAAGGCAAACCCTGAGGCGCCGATCCTGCGAACCCTCGCCCCGTTCGTGGATGGGATCGAGGTGGCGTCCGGCGGGGAGCTCCAGCACGTTCGGAGCATCCTGCCGAACACGCGGATCGCGTTCGGCGGCCCCGGGAAGACCGACGAGGAGCTGAGCCTCGCCATCGAAATGGGCGTGGAGCGCATCCACGTCGAGAGCCCGCACGAGCTGACGCGCCTGGCCCGGATCGCGCACGCAGCTGACCGGGACGTGGACATCATGCTCCGGGTCAATTTGGCGGGGGAGCGTTCTGGTGCAGCGCTCGCAATGTCGGGCCCGTTCGGGATGGATCCCGAACTTATCCAGGCCTGCACCAGCATCCTCACGTCGGCGCCGCGCGTGAAGCTTCGCGGCATCCACGCCCACCTCGCATCAGGTCTGACCGCGGACGCGATGGTCCAGCAGTCTGCCGAGATCCTGGCGTGGGCTCGCCCGTGGTTGGCCCACGCTGGTGTCGTCGGCCCTGCCGAGTACAACCTCGGCGGCGGAATGGCTGTCGACTATGCCAACCCTCAGAATGTCTTCGACTGGGCCAGCTACGGCAAGCAAATCGCTTCTCTGGCCGGCCCCGACGAGGTGCTGCGGATCGAACCCGGCCGCGCCGTCAGCGTGTACGCGGGTTGGTATGTAACCCAGGTCCTGGATGTCAAGCGCGCACACGGCGAGTGGTATGCGGTGCTGCGCGGCGGCACGATGCAGCTTCGCACTCCCGTGACCAAGCAGCACAACCAGCCATCCGTGGTCCTGCCTATGCCGGCTACTGCTGGCCCCCGAGTCGAGGGTGAGGCAGTGACCCTCGTCGGCCAGCTGTGCACTCCTAAGGACGTCTTCGCCCGCAAGGTGCCGCTCGACAGCATCGCCGCCGGTGACGTCGTCGCCTTCGCCATGACAGGCGCCTACGGCTGGAATATCTCGCACCACGACTTCCTGATGCACCCGAAGCCGCAGTTCGTCTACCTCGGTGAGGCCCAGTAGCGGCGGACCCGCCCGCCGCAACGGCCAAGACACGCCGCGAAAGCACACAGACCCACCCACTCACAGGGATAGGCTCGACGGGATGTCCGCTCGCGGGCGTCACCTAGTCCAGACATGCGAAAGCGGCCCCCAGTCGCCAAACTTGGGCCGCTCGCGCTCTCAATTTACAAACCCCTTGCAGGGGGCCGTTGTCGTTTGACGGTACCAGGATTCCCCGGTTCGGTGCGAGAGACACCCGTCTCACTCATCCGAACTCGTGGGCAAGGCCTGGTACTGGCGGGTGGCAGCGGCGGAGAGGTAGCAATCCCGTTGCACAGCACCGTCACTCTGCGGAACGGCCATGTCACTCCGGCCCATCCCGCAGCCCCCTCTACTGGCGTGAGCATCCACCAGTCCGGCCCGCCCCGCACGACCCCGCACGCCGGCCAGGCCGGGCTGCTCCTGGTGCTCGCCGCCGAATCGGCGGTGACGAAGTGAGCAGCCAGACCACCATCCAGGAGGCCGGCGACCACGCGATCAGCCAGCGCGGCCCGGTCAGTTCGGTGCCGGTGCATGCCCACATGCGCAGCGGTCCGACCCGGGTCGAGTACCCGCTGGACCTCCTGCTCCTGGTCGAGCTTGGCTTCATGTTCGGTGAGCAGGCCCGCCGGCCGCAGGACGCGGCTCCCCTGATCGTCACCCCTACCGCACTGGTCGAGCGGCTTCAGGGCCAGGGCGTCGTCAGCGGTAACGGGTCCGGGCTGATCTCCCGCAAGTCGGTGTACGAGTCGTTCAGGCGGCTCATCGAGAAGGGGTACATCCGCCGGATCAACCTGCGGTCCGAGGACGGCAAGCACTCCGGCGGCGTGGCCTACGAGTACTACGAGTGGCCTGCCTACAACCCCGACTACCGTCCCGCCCTCGATCCGGCCGACGACGCGTTTCCGCAGGTGGGGGCTGCTTTCCCCAATGGAACAAGCAGCAATGGGGGAAGCAGGGAACGAAGCGGTGCAAATCGTCGATCTCCGCAGGTGGGAGCAGCTTTCCCCAATGGAACAAGCAGCAATGGGGGAAGCAGGGGCAGCAAATTGGCGTTTCCGCAGGTGGGAGCAGCTTTCCCCAATGGGGGAAACCCCCCACACCCCCCGGGGGAGGTAGGAACTACCTCCTCCCCCTCCCCTCACGGGCGTCACTCGCGTGACGCGGCGGCTGCGCCGGGGAGGGCCGGCTCCGGTGTGCCGGCCGAGGCGGCCGTCGAACTCGCTCCCGTGGATCCCGAGCTGTTCCAGGCCGCGGTCGACTTCCTGATGCGTCTGCCCGGCAAGTGGGCGGTCGGCCGGTTGAAGGCCCGCAACCTGGCGGCGGAGTTGGTGCGCGCGGCCGAGGAGACCGGCTGGAGGCTCGACGCCTCCCTGCGGGTGTGGCTGACCCGGGCCGAGGAGGGCAAGGCGGCTCCGCGTGTTCACGGCACGGTGCTGGAGTTCCGGGTCAAGAACCTGGAGTTGCGGGAGTCGGTGTTCGCGATCGAGGCCACCGACTCGGAGCGGGCGCCCGCTCTTCCCGGCCAGGCCCGTCCGCAGAACAGGCCCCGCACGCCGGACTGGTGCGGGAAGTGCAACGACGGTGAGAAGCCGATGAGCCTGATGATGCGCACCATCGCCGACCCCGATCTGGAAAGTGACAGCGTCATGCCCTGCCCGGACTGCCACCCGTCACGGGCGCGGTTCGCGCGCTGAGCGCTCGGAACATGGCACGGCGGCCGGGAGCCCCTGGACAAGGCCCGGCCGCCGAAGACCCCCAGCTAGGAGCCTGATGATGACTATCCCCCAGCAGCACACCGATCTCGACGACGCCCCGGCGCCCGAGGACCTCGAAGTGCCCGACGACCCGTTCGAGGACCAGGAACCCAGTACACGGAAGCGGCCGCGCGGGAACCGGACTAAGCGGCCCGCCGGCGACCAGGTCGACGGGCTGGGCGACATCGAGAGGGTGCCGCCGAACGACCTGGCGGCGGAAAGGGCGACCCTCGGCGGGATGATGCTGTCCAAGGACGCCATCGGCGACGTCATCGGCGTCCTCCAGCCAGGGGACTACTATCGGCCCGCCCACAAGCTCATCCACGACGCGATCCTGGCGCTGTTCGCCAAGGGAGAGCCGGCCGACGCCATCACGGTCGCCGGTGAGCTCACCCGCCGCGGCGAGCTCGTCAGGGCCGGTGGCCCCGGCTACCTTCACGACTGCGCGAACATCGCGGTGGGCGCCAGCTCCGAGTACTACGCCGGGATCGTGCACGAGCGTGCCGTCTTCCGCCGTCTCAGCGAGTCGGGCACCCGCATCGCCAACCTCGGCTTCGTCGGCGAGGGCGACGTGCACGAGGTCGTCGACGCCGCCCAGTCCGAACTGTTCGGCGTCCTCGGCCGCGACACCTCCACCGAGATCCGCCCGCTCGGCGCCACCGCCGACTCCCTCGCCGACCGCATCGAGGCCCGCAAGAACGCCAAGGGCGGACTGCAGGGCGTCTCCACCGGCTTCCGGGACCTGGACACCCTCACCGGAGGCCTGCGCCCCGGACAGTTCGTCATCGTCGCCGCCAGGCCCGCGATCGGGAAATCGACGCTCGCCGTCGATTTCGCCCGCGCCTGCTCGATCGAGAACAAGATCCCCTCCGCGCTGTTCTCCCTGGAGATGGGACGCGAGGAGATCGAGGAGCGCATCATGTCCGCCCACGCCCGCATCTCCCACCAGCACATGAAGACCGGCGACATGACCGACGACGACTGGTCCCGCTTCGCCCGGTACTACGACGACTACGCCAACGCCCCGCTGTTCATCGACGACAGCGAGCACTTGACCGTCATGGACGTCGCGGCCAAGGCCCGCCGGCTCAAGCAGCAGCACGACATCGGCCTGATCGTCATCGACTACATCCAGCTGATGAAGTCCGGCACCCGTAACCCCGAGAGCCGCCAGCAGGAGGTCTCCGACATCTCCCGCAACCTCAAGCTCCTCGCCAAGCAGCTGAGGGTTCCCGTGGTCGGACTCTCCCAGCTCAACCGCGGACCCGAGCAGCGCACCGACAAGCGGCCGATGGTCTCCGACCTGCGCGAGTCCGGTTCGCTGGAGCAGGACGCGGACATCGTCATCCTCCTGCACCGCGAGGACGCCTACGAGAAGGAGTCACCGCGCGCCGGCGAGGCCGACCTGATCGTCGCCAAGCACCGGGGCGGCCCGACCGCGACCATCACTGTCGGTTTCCAAGGCCACTACAGCCGCTTCGTCGACATGGTGCGCGAGGACAAGCTCGATCGATAGGGCTCCATGCCACCAGATGGGCCCGAGAAGGGGCCTGACGGCCCCTCTGGAGGCCTCGCGGTGGTCGACCTGGTGGTCGGCCCGACCCACGCGCTGAGGCTGCTGCCCGAGAAGCGCCGCGCGGCTGTCGTCGGCGGTACCCAGACGGTGATCACGGTGTAGCGGGCGCCCGCTCGGCCGGCCCCGCCGCCCCGGTCGGCGATGTCCACCTGACCCGCGGCTTCGAGGGCGTCCCCCAAAAGAGTGATGTGCGATCCAAGAGAGCGATCCATGAGTTACTTTCACGCTATGCTTGTGTGTGGAAAGGGGAGGCGTTCATCATGAGTGAGGATCTGTTCGCGTCGATCGACGCGCTGCTGGAGCGGCCGAAGCAGGTGGACGACCTGCCGGTGCCCGCCGAGCGGGCCCGGCTGCGCACGGCGGGCGAGTACACCCAGGAAGAGCTGGCGAAGGCGCTGAAGACACGCCGGGAGTCGATCGTGCGGTGGGAGGCCGGCACGACCGAGCCGCGCCCGCCCAAGCGCGAGGTCTACATCCGCTTCCTGGCGGCGCTCGCGCTGCGCCACGGCACGGTCGAGCCGACCGCGTGGCTGCGCCGCGCGCAGGCCGCCGGCCTCGTCCCTTCCACGGTCCAGGCCCCGGCCGCCGGGCCGGTGCCCGCGCCTGCCGCGCCGCCGGCTGCCGTGCCGGTGGCCGAGCCCGTTCCCGTCCCGGCGGCGCCGGCCACCCCTGTCGCCGCTCCGGCTGTGGCGGTGCCCGCCGTGGCCGGTGGGGAGCAGGGTCAGGTGGTGGTGGAGCTCGACCGCACCGCGGCCGGGGATCTGGTCGCGGAGGAGCCCGCGCCGTGTGTGCGGTGCGGTCGTCCGACGCCGTACCGCTCGCAGGGCCGTCCGGTGCACATGGGCGGCTGGTGCGCCCCGGCGACCGCGACCGCGGCCGCCGGACCCGTCCAGGCCGGCCCGGCCGAGGCGGTGGCCGCGTCGGTCCAGGCCGCCACCGCCGAGCCCGCCACGCCCGCGCCGGCCGTGGAGCGGCACACCCGGGCAGAGTCGTCCGGGCCCTCGCGAGCCGCCCTGGAGGCGCTCGCCGGCCATCCGAACGTCGCCGCCCCCGTGGCCGCGCCGACCGCCCCCGCGGGCGGTCCGGCGGCGGCGCCGCGCCGTGGCGCGTCGTCTCGTCCGGCCGCCGGCTCGTCGTCGCGGGCGCGCAAGGCCCCGGTGAAGGCCGCCGCGGCCGAGGGGCCGGCCGACTGGGAGCAGGCCGCGGCGGCGCGGTTCCCGGCCGGGCCGCTGGCGGTCCTCGATGTCGCGCCCGACGGCAGGAGCCTGGTGGCCTACCTCGCCGACGGCACGGTGGCGCCGTCCGCGCCGGCCAGGCGCACGCTCGCCGACATCGTGGAGTGGGCGCTGGAGCAGCGCTTCGGCTCGCCCCGGCTGCACCGGCACGGCAAGGACGGCGACGCCCTGGTCGTCCTCACCGACGCCGCGCTCGCCGAGCTCGGCCTGCCACCGATGGGTCGGGACGAGAAGAAGGACTTCGTCCCCCGGCTCGGGCAGCTGCCGACGACCCACAAGGCCGTCAAGGCGCTGGAGAAGGCCGGCTGGCAGCTCACCCAGCGCGGCCTGGGCCCGTGGGCGCGGATCTACCGCACCCCCGAGGACGGCAAGCGCCAGTGCGTGCAACTGTGCGTCCCCGCGTGGGGCGCGCTCGCCTCCGGCGGCTGGACCATCCCCGACGACCTCCCCGCCGGCGACCTGGCCCGCCTGCTCGGCACCTACGCCACCCGCGTCCTCACCCCCCGCGGCTCCACCGCCGTGAGCGGCCTGGAACTCGTCACCGCGCTGCGCCCGCCCACCCGCGCGGTGCGCACCGAGGCCGGCTGGACGTCGGGGCCAGTGGAGGGCTCCCGGCCGAAGGAGGCGTTCGACCCGGCGCCGCCGGAGGTCCCGGACATCCACCCGCTCGCCCAGGACCGCGAGCCGGGCGGCGAGCTGGTCACCGAAGCGTGGGACTGGCACCGCGACCTGACCGACGACGAGAAGGCGGCGCCGTTCGCGGTCGGCCTCGACGTCAACACGGCGTTCCTCGCCGCCGCCGGCCGCCTGACGCTGCCGCTGTCCGGCCCGGTCCACGAACTCAACCCCACCTTCGACCCCAAGGTGCCCGGGTCCTGGCTGGTCGACCTGTCCGGAGTGGAGACGAACCCGCTGCTCCCGAGCCCGTTCACCCCGGACGGCTCCCGGCCCACCGGCCCGGCCTGGTACTCCACGGCGAAGGTCGCCTACGCCATCGAGCTCGGCGCCCGCCCCCAGCCCACCGAGGGCTGGCTGCGCCACGAGAGCGGCCCGTACCTGGACCCGTGGCACAAGCGCCTACGCCAGGCCTACCTGGACACGATGGCGGCCCTGGGCGTGCCGCTGAAGCTGGCCGACACCGACCCGCTCGCGTTCCTCGATGCCATGGCCGCCCTCAAGACCAACGGCGACCCGGCCGAGCTGGCGGTGCTCACCGCGATCAAGCAGACCGCGAAGGGAGCCATCGGCAAGATGCGCGAGCGCCCGCGCGGGCACGGCTACAAGCCCGGCGAACGCTGGGCCGCCCTGGAACGCCCCACCTGGGACCCGCTGATGCGCGCCCTGGTCATCGACACCGCCACCGTCAACCTCCACCGCAAGCTCCGCAAGATGGCCGCCCACACCGGCCTGCACGCCTTCGCGATCCTCTCCGACTGCGCGGTCTTCGCCGCCCCCGGCCCCGGCGCCCTCGACGTCCTCACCACCCCGGACGGCACCCTCACCACCTCGCTGCGCCTCGGCGTCAGCCCGGGCCTGGTGAAGCACGAGGGGTCCCGGCAGATGGCCGAGATCGCCGAGCTGCTCGCCGACGACGTCAACCCGGCCCGGCACATCAAGACCGGCGGTGCCGTCTCCGCCGACGAGTAGCCGGCCCCGGCGGGGCCCGCACCCACGCGGGCCCGGTCCCACCACCACACCCCACGAACCATCAGCGGCGGGCCGCCGACGGCGGCCCGGACCAAGGGGAGGAACCCGTGGAGCACACGGAGTACACGGAGCAGGATCCGCGCGTCGAGGAGCTCGCCGCCGCCTACTGGCGTCACACCAGGTCGGGCACGGTCGCCTGGGAGCGCCTGAAGCCGGAGATCCGGGCCGAGCTGACCGAGCGGGCCGGCACCTGGCTGCGCGCCGCGCAGACCGCCGGCATCGTGGCGCCGCCCGCCGCGCCGAGCGCCGACCACAGCGCCCTGTGGTTGGACGAGACGGGCGGCGTGTGGAACGACGTCCCGACCAGCGGCGGGGGCGATCTGGCGCTGCCGCTGGTCCACGCCCGTGAGGAGGCCGTCTCCCGCCGCGACCTCGAAGAGCGCGGTCACCGTCTCACCCTCATCGGCTGGACCCGCTGAACCCCGGGCCGCCCGGCGTCGGCCGCCGGGCGGCCCCACCACCGTCACCACCACGGAAGGAGACCTACGTTGGGCGAGATCGACGAGGGCCTGGAGCGCGCCGAGCGCACCCGCCCGATCCCGCAGTCCACCGCCGCCCGGATGCGGTTCCTACTCAAGGGAGCCAAGGGCTCCACCAAGGCCCTGGCCGCCGAGCTCGGTGTCTCCCAGCGCACCGTGCAGCGCTGGCTCAAAGGCCAGGGCCACCCGAAGCCCGCCGCCGCGGCCAAGGTCGAGGAGCGGGTCCGCGCGAAGTGGCAACCCAAGGTCAAGCAGCGCGTACGCGAAGCCGCCGAGACGAACGGCTTCATGCTGACGATCAGCGGCACGTTCGGGTTCAGCTCGGCAGCCGGCTCCACCGACGACCCCCGCCCCCGCATGATCACCCACAAGATGCCAGGCGAGGTCGCCCAGCGCCTCTACGCCGCCCGCGACGCCGGAGCCGGCCAGGCCGAGCAGGAGCGGATCCTCGCCGAGGGTCTGCGCGAGCACTACTTCAAGGACGGCGGTCACCGCGCCCGCGGCCTCGACGTCGAGCTCAACGACATCTCCTGGATGGACATGGAGCTGTAGGCCCCGCCAGCCGGCCCCGCCAGACCATTGTGTTGTGACTGAGCGCTTCACTTGGCGGATGAGCGGTTGACTTGGCGAGTTGAGCGCTTGCTGTCGATGACGGCAGCGAGTCGGTCGGCGTGGTCGT